>JBFINV010000068.1:0-9520 GCA_041611015.1 Acidimicrobiales bacterium
CGCGTGGACCGCAGGACGGTGATCTGGCCGGCATCGACGACGCCGCGAACGTCCTCGCGCGGGATCCCGACGACCAGCTCGTCCCGACCGTTGCCGTCGATGTCGATCGAGGCCAGGGTGCGGCCGAAGAAGTCCTGTTGCTCGGCGGCCCCGTCGACCGGGCCCCGCTGGCTGAAGTTGGCGGTGCCGCCGAGCCGGGGCCAGGTCCGGGAGCCGTACACCACGACCACGGCGCCGGCCTCGCTGGCGCAACCCGGATCCTCCACGCAGAGCCGTCGCCCGTCGCCACCCACATCTGTGGTGTGGGCCCCGATGGCGATGTCTCCGCAGCGGTTGCGGTCGAACCGCCCCGCCGCGAGCGAAGCCCCGAACTGGTTGAAGTCGCGCTTGCCGGCCACGCCGTTGCGCCCATGCATGAGGGCCACGTCGCCGCGCTTGATCACCCCCCGGCGGGAGCCCCTCAAGACATTCACCATCCCGGCGACGATGTTGTCGCCGAGGACCTCGTTCGGCACCCCCACCACCAGGTCGTCGCGGCCGTCACAGCTGAGGTCCGCCGCCGCGACCGCGAAGCCGAAGAGATCGTCGGCCTCGGGCCGGTTGGCCACGCCTCGACCCTGGTCGAAGGTGCGGCTGCGGTCGGCGGTTATCCCGTCGCGCGATCCGTACAGCACCGTCACCGCACCTGCGTCCGCGCGCTCCCCCTTGTCCTGGCCCGGCACCCCGACCGCCAGGTCGTCGTAGCCGTCGTCGTCGAAGTCCCCGCTCGCCAGGGACCACCCGAAGAAGTCGCCGGCCTCCAGGACTCCAGCCACCGGGCCGTCCTGGCTGAAGGACACCGCTCGGGCCGTGTCGAGGCCCCTCGCCGAACCGGGCACCACGGTGACCTCACCTGCGTCGACGACCCCGGCCACATCCTCGAACGGGGCACTCACTGCGAGGTCCTCGTAGCCGTCGTCGTCGAAGTCGCCCGAGGTCATCCCGAACCCGAAGAAGTCGTCCACCTCGGCGCTGCCCGGCAGGTTCGCACCCTGGCGATAGGTGGCGGCGCTCGAGAGGACCAGACCCCGCCGGCTCCCCCTGATCACGTGGAGCTCGCCCGAGTTGACCGCGAGGCCCGTCTGCTCGCCGGAGGCGGAGATGATGGCATCCGCGAAGCCGTCGCCGTTCACGTCGGCGAGCTCGACCGCCGCGCCCAGCAGGTCGCCCCGCTCGGCTCTCCCCGGCAAGCCACGCCCCTGGCTCAGGGCGATGTTTCCGGCGATCGAGAGCCGACGGCCGTTGCTGTAGATGACGTTGACCGACCCCGCGCGCCGCTGCCCGCCGACCCCCTCGTTGGGCACGCCGACCAGCAGATCCTCGTAGCCGTCGCCGTCGATGTCACGGGAGGGCTGGGCCTGGGCGCGCGCATCAGCACCCGGCACCAGCACCAGCGCCAGGGCGAGCGGCAACAAGAGGGTGCGAATCCGCAGCATCGCCGTTCACTCCTCGGGAGGGTTTCGCAGCCTGGGACCCTATCCGCCATGGGTCCCCGAACCTCGTGTGCGATCAGCGGGCCGGAGTCACGCAGAAGAGGCCACCCTGTCCCTGCCGGTAGATGCTCTCGAGCCCGTCGTCACAGGCGCCGCCAGCTTCGACCACCGACCACACCACTGCGTCGTGGCTCCCGCAGGGCACTTCCTGGACCACGGGCGCCAACTCGATGCACCCGAGGGGCACGCCGGTCGGCTCTGCAGCGGGGGTGCTCGGCGCGCGGTCACTGCCTCCCCCGGTGACCAGCGACGCCGCCACGATCAGGGCGATGACGAGGGTGAAGATCGTGAGCAGGGGCCACGGTCGCAGTAATCGGGCCGGGCCCCGGATCTCCATGTCGCGCTCGTTGGCCACTGTCGGCCCGGGGCGGGGCTCGGGGGTCCGGCGCCGATCGGGCTCGTAGGGCCGCCACGCCTCCCGGCGTCCCGACACCACCGGCCCGGTGGGGCGGGTGGGAGCGGCCCGGCGGAGCCGGGCGTCGTAGGCCCGGCGGGCCTGGGGATCGGACAGCACCGCCCAGGCCGCGTTCAGCTCCTGCATCCGCCGCTCGGCCGCGGCTCGCTCGGGTGCCGGCCGGCCCACGAACTGGTCCGGATGGAGCTGGCGGGCGCGACCGAGGTATGCCCGGCGGAGCTGGGCGGTGTCGGCGTCGGGTCTCGCGCCGATGGTGTCGTAGTGGCTCTTCGGCACGGCGAGGATTTCCGGTGCGGACGACGATACCGGGGGGTACGGTCCTGACCATGTCGTCGCGCCTCGTCAGCTGCCCGCGCTGCGGCGAGGAGGACGACCTCGACGGCCGACCCGATGGCGAGACCATCGTCATCACCTGCGGCCGCTGCGCGCTGGAATGGGCCCGAGACCCCCGGCCCAGCTGCGAACGCTGCGGCAGCACCGACCTGCATCGGGCCTTCGAGGCCGTCGTCGAGAGGTCCCGGGGCACCCAGCTCTCCATGCAGAGCGCCCGCCTGGTCCATCTCTGCCCGGTCTGTGACGCCGCGCAGCTGCAGGACTACCAGCGGACCAACTCTCCGCTGATGCCCGAGGAGCTGCCCACCGTCGAGCGGGACGGGCCGTAGGCGAGTCCTAGCCTCTGCTGCCCTGCCCCAGCCGTTCGGCCAGCCGTTCCAAGCCGGCCACCCGGCTGGCCTTCAACAGCACCGCGGTGTCGGCGTCGAGGTCTCCCAGCGCTTCGAGTGCGGCCTCGGGATCATCGATGAGGGTGCCCCCGTACTCCGGCACCCCGACCGCGACCACCTCGACGCCCTCCTCTGCCAGCCGTCGGCCGACCGCCCGATGCTCGGCGTCGTGGTGGTCGCCGAGCTCGGCCATCACCCCGATGACCGCGACGTGGCGCCGACGGGGCACGGCCAGGAGCGCGTCGATGGCGGCGTGCATCGACATCGGATTGGCGTTGTAGGCATCGTTGATGACGACCGCGCCCGCGGCGGTGTGGTGCACCTCCATGCGCCAGGGCGAGATCGTGGCCGCCGCCAGGCCCTCGGTGATGGAGCCCGGCGTCGCCCCCGCCGCCAGGGCCGCGGTGGCTGCTGCGAGGGCGTTGGTCACAGCGTGGGTGCCAGCAGCTGTGAGAGAAATCTCCATGTCGCCCCACGGTGAGCGCAGCACGAACCGAGGACGGAGCTCGGCGTCGAGCCGGACACAGTCGGCGCGGACGTCACCCGCAGCGCCGAACGTGAGCACCCGGGCCCGGGTGCGGGAGGCCATGGCCGCCACGGCCTCGTCGTCGGCGTTCAGGACCGCGGTGCCGGACGGCTCCAGGGCCTCGACGAGCTCGCCCTTGGAGGCAGCCACGCCGGCCAGGTCGCCGAACAGCTCGGTGTGGGCGACCGCAACCGCCAGCACCACACCTATCGAGGGGCGGGTGATCTGGCACAGCCGAGCGATGTGACCCGGCCCCCGGGCCCCCATCTCGACCACCACCGCCGCTGCGTCGGCCGGAGTGCCGAACAACGTCAGCGGCACGCCCAGCTCGTTGTTGAACGACCGCTGGCTGGCGTGGGTCACCCGCGACACCGACAGCGCAGCGGCCAAGAGGTCCTTGGTGGTGGTCTTGCCCACCGAGCCCGTGATCCCGATGACCTCGCCGTCGATGCGGTCGCGTGCGGCCCGCCCCAGAGCCTGGAGGGCGGCGACGGTATCGCCCACCCGCACCGCCGGGGCCGTGGAGAGGGGACCTGTGGTCAGGTGGGCCGGCGCGCCGCGGGCAATCGCGTCGTCGATGAAGGCGTGGCCGTCGCGCTCGGCCACGACCGGTACGAAGAGCTGACCCGGCCGTATCGAGCGCGAGTCGATCGACGCCCCGCTGATCGCGACGTCGTCGCCGACCAGGGTGCCGCCGGTCGCTCGGGCCACCTCGGCCAGGGTGAATTCCACCGGCGCAGTCTCGCACAGGGCTATCTGCCCGCTGCGCCGGCCTTCAGCGGGCGGAGGCGGCGGCGAGCGCCGATCCCCACCCTCTACGCTCGTGGTCATGGCACGGGGCGTCGACCGGTCCGAGGAGGTGGCGGCCGCGATGGAGCTGCTCGGGGTCAGCGCGGAGATGAGCTGGGACCAGGTCCGCCTGGCTCACCGCCGCCGGGTGCGCAGCGCCCACCCCGACGTGGCCCCGTCCACCGGGGCGAACCGCGAGACCGCGGCGCTGAACGTGGCTCTCGACGTCCTCCGCGAGGCCACCGACGGGGGACGAAGGCCCTTACCCGGACCCGCGAGCGCCGGAGTCTCACCCGCTTCCGGTCCGGTGGTTCGGCGTCCCGAGGTCGTCACCCTCCACGCCCGCCCGGGCGACGTCTTCGTACAGCTGCTGGAGGCTGCGCACCAGATCGGCGACGTCAGCTACGTCGATCCCGAAGCCGGCCTGATCCAGGTGCTGCTCGAGCCGGGAGGGCCCTCGGCGCCACAGCTGCTCATCGCCTTCGACGGCGACACCGACCCCCCGACCGCCTCGTTCACCCTCGACGCCATGGATACGCCCCATGCCCCGTCGATCGGCGACGTCGTCGGGCGCCTGGCGGCAGCCCTGCAGCCCTGCTGAGCCCTCGACACGGGCCCGCAGTGCCGCGACGGGACCGGGCCCCTCGCGCAGCCAGGCGATCGCCACCAGGGTCGGCCAGGCGAGGAGGTAGGCGCCGACCACGTCCGCGGGCCAGTGGTCCAGCACCACCAGCCGCGACAGGCCGGTGAGGGCGATCAGGGCTCCCAGTCCGACCGCGACCGACCTGCCGACCCGGTCACCCGAGCCCCAGGCGAACAGGCCCACGGTGCCGCCCACCAGGACCATGTAGACCACGTGACCGCTGGGATAGCCGCCGGGGCCGGCCAGGGCCGGGTCCCAGGTGAGATCACCCGATGGGCGCGGCCGGTCGATCAGGTCCGCGAGTCGCGCCGTCGCCGTCGCCATCCCGGCGAAGCCGAACACCAGCGCCGCCCAGCGTCCCCATAGGGCCCCGACCAGCAGCATGAGGAGGCCGAACACGATGGTGGCGCTGGCGTCGGTGAACGCCTCGTCGAGGACCCGAGCCGGCGACCCGAGAGCGGGCTCGACCGACCCGAGGAGCCAGCGCAGCATCGCCCGCTCGCCAACAAGCAGCCGGGTGTGGGACACGACCGCAGTGAGAGCCAGGAACGTGGCCAGCGACAGCCAGGCCGATGCGATCACCGGGCGAGAACTCACCGCGGTTCAGGGCCTCGGGGTCCGCTGCGGGGCAGGGCGCGCCCCCCAGCAGGTGCCGCTACCGTTGGGGCGGTCGAACTGGGCAGGGAGTCCGGGGGCATGGGCAGCGAGCAGACGAGCGGCGCCGGCAAGGCACCATCGTGGCAGGGTGATCCCTTCGGCCGCCACGAGCAGCGATGGTGGGACGGCGAGACCTGGACCGAGAAGGTCCGCTCGAGCGGGACCACCGGGATCGACCCACCCGGGGTCGTCGCTCGACCCGAGCACGCTCGCGCCAACGTGCCCGCCCGACCCATCACCGACGCGACGGTGCCGGTCCGCTACGGCTCCGCCGCCCTGCCTCGGGTGCTGCTCGCGGCCGTGATCCTGCTGGTCGCGATCGTGGTGCTCGTGGTCGTCGGCATCGCCACCGCCTGAAGCCACCAGCTCCGAACGACAGGGCCACCAGCTCCGAGTTCAGGGAAGGTACGGCCGCGGGTTGACCGGAGAGCCGTTGATCCGGACCTCGAAGTGGAGGTGCGGGCCCGTCGACAGGCCGGTCGAGCCCACATAGCCGATCACCTGGCCGGCGGTGACGTACTCCCCGGTGCCGACGGCGAAGCCCGACATGTGGGCGTAGAGGGTGGTCACGCTGTCGCCATGACCGATCACGACCGTGTTGCCGTAGCCGCCGTTCCAGCCCACGAGGGACACGACGCCCTCATGAGCGGCCCAGATGGGCTGGCCGTGGGCGCCGCCGATGTCCATGCCGGTGTGCATCCGGTAGTAGCCCAGGATGGGGTGCAGCCGCTGACCGAAGCCCGATGCCACCCCACCCGATGTGGGCCAGGTCCAGCCCCCCTCGGAGATGATCCCGCTCGGGGCCTGGGGTACGGCCTGTTGGGCCTCCCGGGCTCGGCGCAGCTCTTCTTCGATCCGGGCCTGCTCGGCCTTGATCCAAGCGGTGAGCTCCTCTTCCTCCCGCTCGGCCTCCGCCAGGGCGAGCTCCCACCTCTCCCGCCGGGCGTCGACCTCGGCCTTCAGCTCGAGCTGGACCGCCTGCTTGGCCTCCAGCTCGACCAGCGCGTCGGCCAGGTCGGCCTCGATCGCGTCGGCCTCCACCTGAGCGCCCTGGGACTGGGCCAGCAGCTCGCGACGTCGCTCCTCGATGGCGCGGAGCTGGTCCAACACGTCGAAGGTGTCCGTGCCCAGCGCGTCGATGAGCGCCACCTTGTGGGCGGCCACGGTGGCGTCTTCGGCGCTCAGCCAGGCCGCGGCCCGCCGATCGCTCAGCCCCACGTACGACTCCACCGCGTAGACCACCGCCCGGTCCCTCAACAGCTCGATGTCGTCCCGAGCCCACGCCAGCTCGTTGACCGCTTCGAGGTGAGCATCGCGAGCCGCCGTCAGCCGTTGGCGGGCGGCGTCGACCTTGGCCTGCTGCAGCTCCACCAGCTCGGTGGCGGCCTCGAGAGCAGCAACCACCTCGAGGTCCTCGGCCGCCAGGAGCTCGAGCTCGATACGGGCCTCGAGCTGGACCCGGCGAACCTCGTCACGCTCCTCTTTCGCCTGGCGGATCTCCTCGGTGTCCTCCTGGGCTCCGCCGGGCGCGACCATCCCCAGCGTGAGGACGCACGCGAGCGCGGCGATGAGTCGGAAGGGACGGCGGTCTGGCATCGGGGTCGCTGTCAACGGCTGAGGCTGTTGAGGCTGCTGAGCCTATCGGGAGCCTCTCCGGCCAGGCCAAACGATGCCGCCTTGACACCCGCGGCGGTCCCGTTCGTGCTGCAATGTGCGGGTGCCCGAGCCCGACGATCCCCCCGCGCCGGACCCCCACTCGAGCGATCTGATGTGGGAGCGCCTCTCCGCCCTGCCCGACCTCGACGAGGCCCCACTGGACGAGTCCTGGCTGCCCCGTCCCGACGACCCGCCCCCTCGCGTCGAGATCCGCCGCGAGCGAATCGGCCCGGCATCGTCGGCGGCCGAGCCGCCGTGGGCCCCGTCGCCGATGGCCCCGGCGCCCGCTTCGGCCACCACGACCGACCTGCAGCGAGACCGACGGCAGTTCCTTGTGCCCGCCGGGGGTGCACCTGCGAGCGCGCCCACGGTCGCACCACCCGAGCTCCCCGAGGTCGAGCACGCGCCCGAGATCATTCGACCTCGGCCCCGGCCGCGCAGACGCCGCTGGCCGCGCGTGCTCCTGGCACTGCTCGTCATCGTGCTGCTCGCCGCAGGCGGCTTCGTCCTGTATGCGTGGATCCTCTGGAACCAGGTCGAGAACATCGACACCGGTGGAGCCCTCTCACCCGCCTCGGACGGCTTCACCAACTATCTCATCGTCGGCACCGACAGCCGAGAGGGCGTGAGCCGGGACCTCGAGACCGCCGACTCCATCGGCTACGGGGTCGGCGGCGAGCGCAGCGACACCATGGTCGTGCTCCACATCGGCGACGACGGCAACCACATGGTCTCGCTCCCCCGGGATCTGTGGTTGCCCATCGACGGCGGCAGCGAGAACAAGCTGAACGCAGCGCGGGGCATCGGCGGGGTCCCGGCGCTGATCCGGACCGTGAGCGATGCCCCGGCCATCCCCGTCCACCACTACCTCGAAGTGGACATCGCCGGGTTCCTGAGCGTCGTCGAGGCCGTGGGCTCGATCACCATCCCCTTCGACACGCCGGCGTGCGATCCCAAGAGCGGTCTCGATGTGCGGACCACCGGCGACGTCGCTCTCGACGCGGAGCAGGCCCTGGCCTTCGTCCGTAGCCGGACCTACACCGAGTTCGACGCCCAGGCCGCAGCCGGGATGGACTGCAAGGATCTGCGTGCGGCCGGACTGGGCTCGACCGTGGGCAACTCGGACTTCGGCCGCACCGAACGCCAGCGGCAGTTCCTCCTCGCCGTGTTCGACCGGGTGTCCGGGACCAGGAACCCGGTGACCATGCTCCGGGTCCTCGATGGCCTCGCCGACGGGCTGCGGGTCGACGAGTCCATGGGGATGCTCGACGCCTTCGGCCTGCTGCGGGACCTACGCGGCCTCGACGCCGAGTCCCACAACCTTCCGGTCAGCGACGCCACCGGGCCGGGCGGCGCGTCGATCCTGGTGCTGAACGAGCGCTCGGCCGAGGTCCTGGATCTCATCCGCTGAAGCCACGCGTTCGTGCCTCACCCCCGGGATGAACCGGGGACGAGGCACGACGGTGGCCGGTAGGAGGCGACAGACCGACGATGCAGTTCCGGGCCCTCGCCGCCCTCCGCTGGATCAGCGTCGGATCAGTGGACCCAGGAGATGGGGTACGCCAGCATCGCGGTCTCGATGGTGACGAGAGCCGAGAGGGCGAAACCGGTGGCGTAGGCGAGCTTCTTGCGCATTCCGAGGTCCTTCGAGTGGGGGCTGTGGTCGGCAGGAGCCTCCACGAAGCGCATCTGCGGGGCGTCTCGCCGAACGCGCCGAGGGGCCGTCGGCTCGAAGGCCAATCGCAGCTGAACGGGTCTGACCTGCTTCGACACCGGTCGACTGGGCGGTGTTTCGCCTGCACGCGGGTTCACAGTGCGCTACGATGACCGGGCCAAAACCTCGGATGCCCCGCTGACCAGCGCCTGGGACAAAGGACACGGGTCGAGCGGGGCACAACCTCGACCGATCCGACGGGGTCGGCGCGGTCGAGGCCGAGGTGTGGCGGATGAGGCGGGAGACGATTCGGGCCGGTCCGCTCCGTTGGCTTCGGGCGATGCGAGAACGGGAGCAGCGAGTCGAAGGCCGTCCCGCGGTTGCGTCTCGTATCACCCTCGGCGTCAGGAGATCGCGATCAGCTCGAGATCTCGCTCGTAGAGGAGAACCCGTCTCCCTTCCACCCACACTTCGAGCCAGGGCTCCAGGTCGCTGTCGATGCCCTCGGCGACGACCAGACAGGTCCGGTCGCGCAGCGCATCGATCCGGGCGATCCCGGAGTTGGCCTCGGCGATCTTGACAAGGTGCAGCGGGCGCACGATGTCGCCCGTGGACGTGGCCACCGCTTTCCCGCCGCCCGCCGAGCCCCGTCGGCTGCTGGGGAGGCGCCGACGATGTCCCGGACGACGCGTCGAGAAGAACGCTCGCAACGTCATCCCGCGGAAGGGTGCGGAGCCACTGTCTGCAAACCGACTCATATTCGGTGGTTTCCTCCACGAAGCCGCAGGCTCATCCTCGCTTCTAGTCCGCTGAGCAGGGATTTCGTCGGGCCAGGTGGTCCGACAAAAGGTGGGGCACACCACTCGAAGCCGATCAACGCCTCTCGGACAGTGTCCGGGGCCCCAGTTCGACCCCGGGGGGTCGAA
>JBFINV010000069.1:0-9432 GCA_041611015.1 Acidimicrobiales bacterium
CACCAAGTCGGCCTCGCCGAGGACCCGCAGGTGCCGGCTCACCCGAGGCTGGCTCTGGCCCAGGATCTGCACCAGCTCGCTCACCGTGAGCTCGTGGTCGGCCAGGATCGCCAGGATGCGCAGCCGGCTCGGCTCGCCGGCGGCCTTCAGGGCCGTGACCAGCTCCGGGAGGGCGGTTCGGCTGCCCCTTGCGTCAGTCATGATATAAATATAAACATGTCTTTATGAAAGCGCAAGCGAGGCCGGGGACCGACCGAGCCGAACGGCCCACGGTTCGCGATGATTGGCCGGTGATCCATCGGTTCGGTGAGGTCGAGGTCGATGCGAGACGCCGGGAGGTCCGGCTGGCAGGGACCGAGCGTCCGATGGAGCCCCAGGTCCTCGACGTGCTCCTGCACCTCATCGAGCATCGGGATCGGGTGGTCACCAAGGAGGAGCTGCTCGACGAGATCTGGGGTGACCGCTTCGTGAGCGAGTCCGCGCTCACCAGCCGGGTCAAGTCGGCCCGGCGGGCGGTGGGTGACAGCGGCCGCGAGCAGTCCATCATCCGAACCGTGCACGGCCGGGGCTACCGGTTCGTGGCCCCGATCGAGGAGGTCGCGGCGCCCACCATCGACGACGGAGTGGCGCAGGTGGCTCCGCCCGTGCCCGAGCTGGTCGAGGAGGACACGGATTGGCAGCTGGTCGGCCGAGAGACCGAGCTGGCAGGCCTGGTCCGCTGCGCCGAGGCCGGCCCGGCCCGAGCCGCGCTGCTCACCGGCGAGGCCGGGATCGGCAAGAGCCAGCTGGCTCGCCGGGTCCAGAGCTGGGCCGAGGGGCGGGGCTGGACCGCGGTCCGGGCCCACGGGCATGCCGAGGCGCGCGCCGTCCCGCTCGCCTGTCTGGCTCACGTGCTGCCCGCGGACATCATCGACATCGCCGACCTCGACGGCGACATGGCACGCAGCGTCCTGGTGCTGCGAGCCCGCGAGAGCCTGCTGGCGCGGGCCGGGGGCGGGTCGATGATGCTCGTCGTGGACGACGTCGACCTGCTGGACAGCCTGTCGCTGACGATCGTGGGTTCTCTCGTCGAGGACGAGTCGGTGTTCGTGTTGCTGACCCAGCGGACCGACCCCACGACCGTGCTCGCATTCGAGCCCATGATCCGATCGGGCGCGATCCACCGGGTCCACCTGGACCCCGTGCCCGCCGACATGTTGGAACAGACCGTCATGCGTGCGCTCGACGGCCCGATCGCACCCCATTCGGCTGCCGCGCTGGTGTCGGCCTCGGGTGGGAACCCGGGCATGTTGCGCCAGCTGGTCGAGTCGTCGCTGTCAGCGGGGACGTTGCGGCGCGAGGGCGCGGTGTGGACGCTGGTCGGCCCGGTGGCGACGTCCGCGGACATGGCATCGCTGGTCGACGAGCGCTTGGAGGGGCTGGACGCGCAGCACCGACAGACCCTCGAGATGCTCGCGCTGTCGGGCCAGCTCGACCTCGACATGGCCATCGAGCTGGGCGGTGAGGAGGTGATCGACGGCCTCGAGCTCCAGGGGATGGTGGCCCTGGACACCCGAGCCGGTCGGGAGACCCTGCGCCTCACCCATCCGATCTTCGGCGAGGTGCTGCGGTCCGAGCTCACGCCGCTCAGAGCCCGGCGGCTGAAGTCCCAGCTGGCTGCCGCGTTCGAGCAGTGCGACACCCTGGACCCGTCGGAGCGGCTGCGCCTGGTTCGTTGGCGCCTCGACGTGGGCGGGGCCCTCGATCCGGATCTGATGTTGGACGTGGCCGCGCTGGCGTTGCTCGACCGAGACGTCCCGACTGCGACTGCGCTGATCCAGCGGCTCGAAGCCGAGGCTCCCTCGGCTCGGGTGACCCAGCTGAGTGCCGAGCTGCTCTTCATCGCCGGCCGGTTCCGCGAGGCCGGTGACCTGTTGGCCACCATCGACCTCGGCGAGCTGGAACCGCTCGCTGCGGCGTTCGTCGTCCGCCGCATCGCGACCTCGGTGTTCTACGGGCACTGGGAGCACCAGGCTGCGCTCGACCACCTGGCCGCCAACTTCGATCGCTTCGAGGGCCAGGCTCGGGCCACCCTCGAGGGGTACTGGGTCATGCTGGCGGCCGTCGACGCCCGCCAGGCCGCCGACGCCATGGTGGCCGGCCAGCGGTTGCTCGAGGACGCGACCGACTTCGTCCGCCTGGAGCTGCTGTGCGGTGTGGGGATGGCGGCTTTCATTCTCGGCCGCCTCCACCTGGCCCTGGAGCTGATCGCAGAGTTCGACGCCCTGGTGGCCAAGCTGCCACCCAGCCTCACCTGGGCCGGACCGGACTACGCCCAGTTCGTGGGCATCCACGCCCGGGCCGAGCTCGGCGACCTCACCGGAGCCCTGGAGACGCTGGATGCCGCGGTGACCGTCGCCGGCCGAGCGTCGCTGGGCTTCGTTCCCATCGCCGGAGCCCGCTGCCTGCTGCGCGCGGGCCGACCGGCCGAGGCCATCGAGTGGCTGGAGCCGCTCATCGAGCTGGCCGAGCTGCTCGACCTCCGGACCAACGCCCGCCCGATGCAGGCCACCACCGCTCGGGCCGCGCTGGCACTCGGTGACCACGAGCGGGCCCGAGCCGAGGCGGACCTCCTCGCAAGCACCCTGGCCGGGACCGACACCTTCGTGGAGCTGGACCTGGTCGAGACCATCTGCCGGGTGCGGGCCGAGCTCGGCGATCGGCGCGAGGCCCGCGAACGGTTGCAGCAGGCAGCTCGGACCGCCCGGGAGGTGGGCAACACCATCATGGAGGCGTCGTTGCTCGGCGCCCTGGTGGAGGTCGGCGGCGGCGCCGAAGCCGCCGACCGGTTGATTGAGCTCGCGGAGGTGATCGACGGCGAGGTGATCGAGCTGAAGGCCCGGCACGCTCGCGCAGCGCGGGATCGGGACGGCGCGGCGCTGGCCGCGGTGGCGGATCGGTACGCCGAGCTCGGGTTCTTCCCCCACGCCCTGGCCGCGCGGCCCTGACTGCTAGCTGGTGCGAACCGACCTGACGGGTCCCAGCCGCCGCACTAGCGTCGAGTCATGGCGCAGACCCGGGCCCCTCGCTACGGGCAGATCGACAGCGACTACGCGACGCTCCTCGCGTCCACGCCCGTCGAACACGACGGGCCGGTGTGGATGGTCAACCTGATGCGTTATCGCGATCGCGCCGACTATGGCGACGGGGACGACCGGGGTCTCACCGGCCGCGAGGCCGACGACCGCTACGCACCGCTCGGACCCCTGGCCGCCGTGGGTGCCGAAGTGGTCTTCGTCGCCGACGTCGAGTCCCAGCTGTTGGGCGATGCTCCGCGCTGGGACCGGGTGGCGGTGGTCGAGTACCCCACTCGCCGGGCCTTCGTCGATCTGCAACAGCGTGGCGACTTTCGCAGGCTTCACCTCCACAAGGAGGCGGGGATGGCCGAGACCATCGTGATCGGCTGCCTGCCCATCCCCGTCCCCGGCACTCCGCCCGGGGTGGAGCTACCCGACTGGGACCAGGTGCCCCACCCGGCCACCGACGGCGATGGCCCCATCTCGGTGTGCCACGTCATCAGGTTCGGCGATGCCCCCGACACCCAGGTCATGCCCGAGGACATGGAGGCCTACCAGGCCTCGATCGCCGGCCTGGCCGTGCGCCACGGGATCCGGATCTCCGGTTGGTTCGCCGTCGAGGGCACCATCGTCGGCGACGGCCGCCAGTGGGACCAGGTCCGCTTCAACAGCTTCCCCAGCAGGGCCGCCTTCATGGCCCTGATCAACGAGCCCGACGCGGTGCGGGCCCGGCGCCGGCACCGCGATGCGGCCATCGCCGACACCTACACCATGATCTTGCGCCCGCGCGTCGATCGGCTGCGCGAGTCGGTGCGGCGGGCGCTGGCCTACCCCGAGCTCGTCGAGCGCTCCGCGTAGGCGCTCGGGAAACGGGCCAGGAACGCGGCGGCGAGGCGCAGCTCCCGCTGGTCGACGCACTCGCCGATCTTGTGGGTGTTCTGTTCGATCCCCGGCCCGAACCCGAACATCGCCGGGTGCTTGAACTTGCCGGCCTCCACCCACTTCTTCGACGGGGGCACGGTGATGGTGGTTTCGTCTGCGGGCACCGGAAAGCCCACGCCGTCGGTGGAGAAGATCCAACGGTCCACCCGAGCCTCGCTGCGCATGCCGCCGTCGTCGCCGGGGCCCGAAGGGGTCACGTGGGGTGCCACCACCGACTCGTAGACGGAGGCCGCGGTCTCGATGGCGTCGTGGTCGGCGGGGGTGGCCCAACCCATGTAGATCTGTGGGTTGCCCGGACGGTAGCCCCGCCAGGTGGGCTCGTCGTAGGTGGGGACGGCCACCTCGACGGACAGGCCCGCCTCCCGAGCCGCGCGCACGGCGTCGAGCGAGTCCACGTCGGCCACGGCCTGCTCGGGGATCTCACCCACGGTCAGGCGGCGGTCGAAGCGGAAGGTGAACCGGTCCGGCACCGCGCAGTCGCTCGGGGTGTCCAGCTGGGCCCACGACGCAGTACGGGTTCCATGGCCGAGGAAGGGGTCGTCGAGGAAGCCGTCGCGCTCGTCGTAGCGGCGCGCGGCCTCGGCGATGATGGCCCCGCCGTGCTCGAGAGGGTTGAGGCCCTCCCAGGGCATCGAGCCGTGACAGGACCTCCCGGTGACGGTGACCTCGATCTGCATCCGGCCCCGCTGCCCCCGGTAGATGCCCAGGGCTCCCTTGTGGGCGTCGCCGGTGCCCTCGGTGAGGATCACCACGTCGGGGATCAGCTCCGGACCGGCCCCGGGGAGCACCTCCTTCATGACGTACATGGGCCCGGCCCCGTCGTTGTCCTCCTCGCACGCGGTGGCGTACCCGCGAACGATGACGCCCCGAAGCGCACCCTCCGCTGCGAGCTCGAGGGCGATCTTGGAGGCCACGACCTCGGCGACCACGCCGCTGAGCTGGTCGGCGGAGCCCCGGCCGAAGATGAGCTGGTCCCACTCGTCGTCGGGCGGCAGGTGACCCAGCTGGCTGCGCAGGAAGGCGTGGTCGACGGCGCCCGGGTCCACCATGCCGTCGTAGGCGTCGATGCCGCCGAGCTTGTCCCGCCAGGCAGGGCGCAGCGCCTTGACGGTGTCGGTGTGCCCGTCGAAGTAGACCACCTTCTTGTCGGCCGGGTCGACCCCGTCGTCGGGGTCGCTGACGGTCCACACCAGGTTGCCGTAGTCGTCGAACCAGACATCGCCAGGGTCCCGCACCGCGTCGATGTCCACGATGGTCCGCTTCAGGTACTCGAGACGCGGACCCTCGTGGTTGCTCAGCCCGCACGACGGGTCGCCGCCCTCCTCGACGGGTCGATCGACGTAGTCGGCCGGGATCCGGATGCACTCCCGGAGGATGTCCGCCGCGAGCGGGAGGTACTGCGCGCTGAGCTCGGCGATACGCCGATCCAGGTCGTTCGAGGTGCCGGTATCGGTCATGTCGCCTCCTGAGCGAGGGTTGCGAGGGTGGACGCCAGATCGTCGACCTTGGCCGTGGCCAGCAGCGCCATGACGACGTACACCTTCCAGTTCGCCTGCCGGGCCACATCCACCTTGAATCGCTCCATCACGCCCGGGCTGACCTCGGCGCCGATGTCGGCGGGCAGGCAGTGCAGGTACAGGGCGTCGCCGCCAGCGGTCAGGCCCATGCGGCGCTCGTCGCAGATCCAGTCGGCGTGGTCTGCGTTGAGGTCGAGGGCTTGACGCTCGATGACCTCGAGCTCGGCCTGGTCCCCGGCGGCGTTCGCGGCCACCCGGGCCAGCATCA
The DNA here is from genome assembly GCA_041611015.1 of Acidimicrobiales bacterium. Taxonomy (GTDB): domain Bacteria; phylum Actinomycetota; class Acidimicrobiia; order Acidimicrobiales; family UBA8592; genus JBFINV01. Next base: position 5,784 of record JBFINV010000069.1, read on the forward strand.
GGTCGTAGGCGCCCCAACTCTTGGGGTAGACGATCTCGGCCCCGGCGAAGGCCTCGTCCATGTCCTCGACCATCCGGAACGAGCCTCCGGCCTCGGCGTTGGCGGTCGCAGTCTGCAGGGATTCTTCGGTCAGCCGGTACCCGGGCGGGTGGGCCAGGGTGACCTCGGCGCCGAAGCGGGTGAGCAGGGTGATCAGGCCCTGGGGCACCGACAACGGCTTGGCGTAGGATGGGGAGTAGGCCCAGCTGACCGTGATCCGCCGGCCGGCGAGATCGCCGAAGCGGTCCTCGAGCCACATCAGGTCGGCCAGGGTCTGGGTGGGGTGGTCCACGTCGCACTGCAGGTTCACCACCGGCACCCGGCGGGAATCGCCGGTAGCCGCCAGGTAGGCGTCGATCCCCTGTGTAACGTCACGGATGAACGCGTTGCCCTCGCCGAGGATCAGGTCGTGGCGGATGCCCATGGCGTGGGAGTTCATGCCGAGCATGGCCCCGGTCTCCACGGCCGTCTCGCCGTGGGAGACCTGGGTGGAGGAACCGTCGACGATCACCGGGTGCATGCCGAGACGAGCGGCAGCGCCGGCCCAGGCGCTCTTCGTCCTGGTGGACTGGTCGAAGAACACCGCCCAGGCCAGCTCGTCGGGGCAGAGCCGGGTGTGCACCCCCCGGCGGTCCAGATTCGCGAGGGTCCGGGCTGCGGCGCGCAGCGTGCCCAGGTCCGCATCGGACCATGCCTGGGTGGTGAGCAGGCTGCGGCCCACGAGCGCGCCGAGGGCGTCGGCGTCGAGGGTCTCCAGTGCCTCGAGTGCGGACATCTGACCTCCGTTCGGCTGCCGACTGTAATCGCACCCAGACCGCGTCAGCCCCGCCGGACGTGGGTCCCGGCCCGGCCGTCGATGGAAGCCACCAGGTCCTCGGGGAGGCAGATGATGGCCTCACCGTCCACGTCGGCCAAATACCCCACCACCGCCTCCATCTTCGGGGCCATGCTGCCGGCGGCGAAGTGACCCCGGTCGGCGAGCTGGCGCACCTCGCTGTCGGTGAGCGACGGGCGGGGCCGGGGGCTGTCGGTGTAGAAGTCCTGGTACACGTAGTCGACGCTGGTGGTGATCACGAAGCGGGGGGCATCGAGGCGCACCGCCAGGAGCATGCTCACCCGGTCCTTGTCGATCACCGCCTCCTGGCCGACGATGCCGGCGTCGTCGACTCCGTCGCCGCTGACCGGGATCCCGCCACCCCCACAGCAGATGACGGTGATCCCGAGGTCCACCAGCTGCTCGATGGTGTCGAGCTGCACGATGCGCTGGGGGGCGGGTGACGGCACCACCCGCCGGACCCCGCGCTTGGGGTCGGTCATGAGCCGCCAACCTCGCTCGCGGGCCAGGGTCTGGGCCTCCTCCAGCTCGTAGAACCGCCCGATGGGCTTGTCGGGGGCGTCGAACGCGGGGTCGTCGGGGTCGACCTCGACCTCGGTCACGATGGTGACCACCCGGCCGTCGTGATCTCGCCGCCGCAGCTCGGAGCGCAGGGCCCGCTCGATCATGTAGCCCATGGCCCCCTGGCTGTCGGCGACCAGCGAGTCGAGGGGCACCTCTGGGAGGGTGTCGCGTGCCAGCTCCGAGCGCAGCTGCATGAACCCCACCTGGGGCCCGTTGCCGTGGGTCAGCACCAGGTGCTCGCCCCGCTCGATCAGATCCGCCACCGGTTTCATCGCCTCCCGCGTGACCGCGAACTGGTTCGCCACGGTGGGCGGGAGGTCGGGGGAGAGCAGGGAGTGGCCCCCGATCGCCACCACCGTCGGCCCGTCGTCGCTCGACATCACGACATGCTCTCATGATCCGGCGCTCGCGGTTGGTGTCAGGGGAGTGGCACACTGCGGTGGTGCGGTCGTGGGGGTGCTGCCTGGCGGTGGCGGTCGCTCTCGTCGGCGCTTCGTGCTCGAGCGATGGCGGTGGCGCAGGGACCGAGTCCGGTGCCGAGCTGGGAGGGGTCGGGTCCTCGCTGGATGTCCTGACCCCGCAACCTGCAGCGACCGCGGCGCCCGACCCGGCGGACGGCGATGCCCCGACCCCGATCACCTGCTCGCCGGTGTCGCCCGACCAGACGCGCGTCGTCATCGTTCCACCGTGGACCACCGGTGTCACCCGGGAGCTGCGGATCGCACAGGAACGGAGCGGGGCGGGGGAGGCGGCATCCGGTGCCGGCGCCTCCCGGGTCACGGTGAGCGTCGAGGCCGAGCACGCCGAGGGGTGGACCCTGCGCTGGGATGCCGATGCCACGGTGCTCGACGGCCTCGGGCTGTCGGCGGCGGTGCTGGAGGAGGCCGACCGCCGCGACAACCTGCCTCGCCAGCAGATCCGCTACCGGGTCGGCCGCAGCGGCATGTTCGAGGAGGTGCTCAACGTCGACGAGCTCCGGCAGGCCGTCGACGAGGCGCTGATCGCCCTGGCCGCGGTTGCCCCCGGTGGCGGCGAGGGGCTGGCAGACAGCCAGGCGTTGGTGGCGGGCCTCCCGGACCAGGCCCTGGCGGACATCTACACCGAGGATCTTCGGATCTTCCACGGCCTGGAGGGCCTGGAGCTCGAGGTCGGTGAGCAGGTCGAGCTCGCGGAGGAGCTCCCGAACCCGTTCGGCGGCCCGCCCGTCCCGGCGGTGACCACCATCGAGATCCTCGAGACGGTGGATCGCGACGGTTGCGTCTCCATACAGGCCCGCACCCTCCCCGACCCCGACCAGTTCCTCGACGTGATGTACGAGTCGCTGGTCGCGGCGTTCCCCAAGACGGAGGTGGAGCCGGGCAGCGCCGAGCTCGCGGCCCTGGTGGAGGACGTCGTGCTGGACAACCTGCTCGCGGCGCAGCTCGACCCCGGGACCGGGTACCTGCGCCGGATCGGCGCCCGCAAGGTGGTCGGGGACCGAGATCAGGAACGCATCGAGACCGTGGTCCTCACCGATGTGACGCCCGGTTCATGACGTCTGGTTCATGGTGCGGTCCCGGCCCGCTCGGGTCAGCCGCGGTCGAGGGGACCGAGGCTGGTGACGGGCTCGGGCATGACCAGTCGCCGGCCCCTCGTGTCGTCGACGTACCAGGCCTCGGTTGCCGGGCGCGTGCCGGCGCGCAGCGCTACGGACCCGGAGCCGAGCGACGGACCCTGAGCCGTCCAGCCGATGACCTCGAGGCCGTCGATCAGCACCCTGGAGGTCCCGGTCTGATCGGTCCAGATCTCCACCTCGACCCAGGTGCCGGTGCTCGGGGTGCCCGCAGGTGGAGCGTCGACCACCACGCTGTCGCCCTGGCGGGTGCGCAGGTCCCAGCCCGCTGGTGAGGTCATGGCGGTCTCGTGCTCGTCGGTCGGGACCAAACCGGCCCGGGTCCCGGCTGCGGCGTCGAGCGCGGTGTCCGACGAGAGCCACCACCACGACTCGAACACCATGCCCGGCTCGTCGAGGCCCGTGGCCACGGCCCAGGCTGCGGCCCCGGGGCCCGCGGTCTCGGGCGCCTCGAGCGAAAAGCCGCCGCTGCGGGTCTGGGCGCTGCCGACGGTCCAGGGGTTCGGCGCCGAGGTCTGCTCCGCGCCCACGAACACGAACCCGCCCGGATCGGCGACGTTGGCGTGGTGGGTGGCGATGGCGTCGGCCGCGAGGGCCTG
>JBFINV010000070.1:0-9317 GCA_041611015.1 Acidimicrobiales bacterium
CTCGGGGGCGGTGGCAGATCTCGCTCTTCGGCAGTCCTCCGGCCAACAGGCGCACGTCGGGATTTCTCCCCGATCGAGCTAGATGGCAAGCGGGCGGAGTAGGGGCCTTCCATCTTGTCGGCCGGAAGACTGCCCAAGCGCGATCACTGCTCTGCATGTCGGTCCCTCGTCAGCTCGTCGTCGTGCTCCTTCCCCTCGGGCGCCGGTCAGGCGCGCCGGTCCTGCGCTCGCGGCGTGTCACAGCCACATGCCCTCGTTGATGCCCTCATCGCTCGCACGCTCCACGGCCGCCCACGCTTCCGCATTCCAGATCTCGGCCCGGTCGACGACCCCGATCAGGACCACCTCCCGGTCGAGGCTGGCCAGCTCCCGGAGCTTGGGCGGGATTGCCAACCGCCCCTGGGCGTCGGTCTTGACCTCGGTGATGCTGGCGGACCAGCGCCGCTGCTCGTTGGGCGTGACCTCGCCGGCCTGCACCCGGTCCTTCAGCCGCTCCGCGACCCGTTCGATCTCGGACTGAGGGAACACCAACAAACAGGGCTGGGACGAGGACCGGGCGAGGTAGGCACTGTCGATCAGCTGTCGCCGGAACTGCGGCGGCAGCGACAGGCGCCCCTTCTCGTCGAGCAGTCGCTCGTGCTCTCCAGTGAACAATGTCGAACCTCGTGCCAGCCCAGGTGCCGCCCTCCCGACCGCACCTCAGGAGGGTCCGGGAACCGGTGGGCATGTCCGACGCAGGCGTCGCAACCCTCTGAACTCCCCTTGCCTCCACAGCGCTCCACCTTAACCCACTTCATCCCACCACGTCAACGACCCTCCCCACGACGGGGGCGCGCCACTCCCCGCCGCCGCCGGCGGAAGGCGAGCGTGCGGGCCCTAGCGAGCAGCGATGGCGTCGAGGAAAGCCGCCACCACCTCGGGTCCGCCGACGGCCAACCCTCGCCCGGCGGCCCGAACCCGGGCGCGGTCTCCGGGTGCCAGGGGAGCCAGGAGCTCGAGCAGGGACTCGGGCTCCCACGCCAGCAGCGCGGCGCACTGGAACCGGGCCCAGGCCCGGGTTCGCCGCTGGGCGATGCCCACCACCTTGGCCGACCCCGAGATCACCTCGCCCGGTGCCCGCCCGGCGAAGCAGACCGTCCGGGCCAGCGGATCGGGCGCCAGGGCTGCCGTGTGCACCGCGGCGGCGACCCCGAACCGGCGGCACACCTGGGCCCAGACCTCACCCAGCCACAGCGGGGCTCGGCCAACGTCGGCCCGCCACAACGGGTCGCCCGCCGGCACGAACACGTCGACCCAGACCAACGCGGCAGGGTCGACCAGGACCGCGCCCCCGCCGCTGCGCCGCCGGACCACCGCGATGCCGGCTCGCTCGGCCCCGGCCTGGTCGACCGTGGACGCGGGCTGGGTGCTCCCGAGCACCAGCGCGGGTTCGGAGGCCTCCACCACCCACACTGCCGACCCGGCCCCGGGGGCCACCTCACGGGCGTGGATCTCGGCGGCGGTACCGGCAAGGCGCTCGACCCGCCAGCGGCCAGCGCGCTGGCTCACGCGATGCGGGTCTCGGGGAGGTAGGGCTCCCAGGCCTCGGGGATGTCGCTGATGGAGTAGTGCACCCAGGACCCGTGCGGGGGCTCGAAGGGAGGTCGGGCGAGCCGCATGGTGGTGTCGGTCAGCAGCTGGTCACGCTTCGTCGAGTTGCACGTGCCGCAGCAGGCGACCACGTTCTCCCACACGTGCTCCCCACCCCGGCTCCGGGGAAGCACGTGGTCGATGCTCTCGGCCCGGCCGCCGCAGTACTGGCACCGGTGCTCGTCCCGGGCGAACACCCCCCGCCGGCTCAGCGCCGATCGCCGGCCGAAGGGGACCCGCACGTAGTAGCGGAGCCGGACCACGCTCGGCACCTGCAGGGCCAACCGTTCGGACCGGACCAGCTCGTCGGTGGCGTGGACGCTGTCAGCCTTGCCCCCCAGGATCAACACGCAGGCGCGCCTCGAGGACACGATGCTCAGCGGCTCGTAGGTCGCATTCAACACCAGCGAGCGGACCATACCCCCGACAATGTAGTTGGGCCGCTGCGGCCGTTCCCGCGCGGCAGACGCCGTCCGGCGCCAGGCCTCACGCCGCGGCGAGCCAGCCGTTCAGTCGGCGCCAGGCCAACGGCGACACCACTCGAGGTACCTCACCACGTCTGCAGGGTCCGGGGAGCGGGTCGACTCGCCGTACGCAGTGACCATCCGGAAGCGAAGGTACCCGGCTCCCGGCAGGGGCAGGAACGGCGGGCGCTGCCACCAGTCGCTGCGGCGCAAGCGCCAGAGCTGGCCGAGCGCGGTCGGCCACAGCGCCGGGTGCCCCAGCACTGCCCGGCCCACACCCAGGTACCAGCGCAGCCCCACGGCCCGGAGGCTATCCACTGCGCCAGGCGCGGGCACGGATCGGTCCGGGCCGGCGTAGCCTTACACCCTGCGACCATGATCCAGGGCGCTGGCGCGCTCCGCCGGGCATCGAAAGGACTCACGTGAGCCAGCAGACCGCAGACCGGACTCGCACGTTCGCCGAGCTGTTCGACTCCGTGGTGTCGAACGTGTCCACGGTGATCCAGGGCAAGACCGATGTGATCCGCTTGGTGACGCTGGCGCTGGTGGCCGAGGGCCACGTGCTCGTCGAGGACGCCCCCGGCACCGGCAAGACCAGCCTGGCGAAGTCGCTCGGACGCTCCGTGGACGCCGAGGTCGGACGCATCCAGTTCACCCCCGACCTCCTCCCGACCGACGTCGTGGGCCTGTCGGTCTGGAACCGCTCCGACAGCCGGTTCGAGTTCCGCCCCGGCCCTGTCTTCGCCGGCATCGTCCTCGCCGACGAGATCAACCGGGCCTCCCCCAAGACCCAGTCGGCCCTCCTCGAGGCCATGGCCGAGCGTCAGGTCACCGTGGACGGGGTCACCCACACCCTGCGGCGCCCGTTCATGGTGCTCGCCACCCAGAACCCGCTCGACCACGAGGGCACCTACCCGCTGCCCGAGAGCCAGCTCGACCGCTTCTTGATGAAGGTCTCGATGGGCTACCCGAGCCTGGACGCCGAGCTGCAGATCCTCACCACCCACGCCGCCGACGACGTGCTCCCCAAGCTGCGACCGGTCCTGACCCGGGCCGAGGTCCAGGGCATGGCCGCCGCCGTGCAGACCGTGCACGTCGCACCGGCGCTGCAGGCCTACCTGGTGGAGCTGGCCGACGCATCCCGCCGCCATCGGGACCTGGCGTTGGGCATGTCGACCCGGGCCACGCTGTCACTGCAGCGGGTGGCCCGAGCCCTCGCCGCGGCCCAAGGTCGCGAGTTCGCGACCCCCGACGACATCAAGGCGCTGGCGCACCCGGTGCTCGACCACCGCCTGGTGGTCAACGCCGACGCGGCGCTGCGCGGGGTGACGGCCTACGACGCCACCGAGGACATCCTCCGTTCCGTGCCGGTCCCGCGAATGGACTGAGAGGTGGGCCCGTGCTGACCCGGCGCGGCGTGGCCACCCTGGTGGTCAGCCTCACCATCCTCGCCGGCGGCCGGCTCTTCGGTCTGCCGGAGCTCTTCGTGGTCGGCGCCGGGGGCCTGCTGGTGCTGGTCCTGGGGGTGGGCTATGTGGCCGTTCGCCGGCTCAAGGTGGAGGTGTCCCGCCAGCTGAGCCCGCCCCACGTCTATGCCGGGAACCCGTGCCGCGTCGACCTGCTCCTGCGGAACCGCTCCCGGATCCCGAGCCCCGTCCTCCGCCTCCGCGACGACGTCTCCGGCACCCAGGGTGTCGAGCTGCTGGTGTCGCCGATGCGCAGCAACGCCGGGACCCAGGCGATCTACCGGCTCCCCACCGATCACCGGGGCGTGGTCCAGGTGGGCCCTCTGCGGCTCACGGTGACCGACCCCTTCGGCCTGGCGAAGCTCACCACCACCGGCGACCGTGAGGTCTCGCTCATCGTCTACCCCCGCGTCGAGGACGTGGCCCCGGTGCGCCGCTCCGTCGGCAGCGACCTCGAGCGCCAGACCATCCAGGAACAGCAGGTGGCGCCGTCCGGCGACGACTTCTACGCGCTCCGGGCCTACGTGGTCGGCGACGACCTGCGCCGGGTCCACTGGCCGACGTCGGCCCGCCACGACGAGCTCATGGTCCGCCAGGACGAGATCCCCTGGCACGGCCGGCTGACCGTGATCCTCGACACCCGCCAGATGGCAGCACCCGAGGTGTTCGAGGAGATGGTCTCGGCGGCAGCGTCCATCACCCTCGCCAGCAACAAGCGAGGCGACCAGGTGCGGGTGCTGCACACCGACGGCACCGACTCGGGATCCGGCACCGGGCCGCATCATCTCACCGACATCTTGCGCCAGCTCGCCGTGGTGGCTCAGACCGAGCATCCGCTGGGACCGGCCATCGATCAGCTCACCGCGCCCGGCAGCAGCGGGGCTGTGGTGGCCATCACCTCCGGTGAGGACGAGCTCGACGATGCCATCATGCGGCGCGCCGCGTCCCGCTACCGGCGGCGGGTCATCGTGCTGTTCGGCCAGGGGGCGCTGCCGGTAGGGTCCGACGCCGCAGTACGGTCGACGACCGTGATCCGGGTCGCTCGGTCAACACCGTTCGCCGAGGCCTGGCGCGCCGAGTTCGGTCGCCCCCGGATCCCCCGCCAGAAGGTCGAGCAGGTGGTCTCGTGAGCGACCGGCGTGGCGATGGGGCGATGCTCGTGGCCGCCGAGCTGTTCCTGGTTCTGGCCACCGTGACCGCAGTCGCCGGCTTCAGCCGGCTCTTCGATGACACCAGCTGGGTCAGCCCCCTGCTGGCGGCCACGATCGTGGCCCACGTCACGGTGGCCGCGGTGCGCCGCATCGGGCGGGGGTTGCTGGTCAGCGCGGCCCTGAGCGCCGTCGTCATGACGTTGCAGGTCACCTGGACGCACTACCGGCCCACCCTCGAGCTCGGCTTGCCCACGGGCGCCACCCGCGACGCCCTCGACGCCGACCTCACCGCGGCCTGGAACCTCTTCGACGAGGTGAAGGCCCCCACCGAGCCGGTCATCGGCTTCGTCGTCGTGGCCACGATCGCGGTGTGGGTGATCGCGTACCTGTCCGACTGGGCCGCGTTCCGCCTCTGGTCTCCGCTCGAGAGCGTCCTCCCGACGTTCGCGATGTTCGTGTTCGTGGCCTTCTTCGGCGACGAGGGCGACCGCATCGCCCTATCGGCGCTCTATCTCGGAGCCCTGATCGGGTTCCAGCTGTTCCACCACCTGACCCGCCAGACCCAGGAGGTGCGCTGGCTCGCCGGCACCCAGCGCTCGGGGACCTCCGCGCTCACTCGCGCGGGCGCGGTCGTCTCGGCGATCGTCGTCCTCGGAGCTGCAGCCGCCGGTCCCGCGCTCCCGGGCGCCAAGCAGGATCCGCTGGTCGATCTGGACACCCGGGCCGGTGGCCGCGACACCCGGGTGGTCATCAGCCCGATCGTCGACATCAGGGGCCGCCTGGTGGAGCAGGCCGACGTGGAGGCGTTCACCGTGCGCGCCGACCAGCCCTCCTACTGGCGCCTCGCCAGCCTCGACAGCTTCAACGGCCAGATCTGGGGGGCCGACAACAAGTACGCCCGGGCCTCGGGCGGGCTGCCCGACGACTACCCGGTCGACGCCGCCGTCGCCACCCTCACCCAGAGCTTCGACATCACTGCGCTCGGGGCGGTGTGGATCCCCGCGGCCTACGAGCCCCGCCGCCTCGTCGAGACCTCCGCCGAGAACATCAGCTACGAGCCCATCTCGGGCACCCTGATCGTGGGCCGGAGCCTCGAGTCCTCCGATGGGCTCGCCTACACGATCGAGTCGGCTATCCCGACATTCGCTCCCTCAGCCCTCGAGGCGGCCCCGAACGCCTATCCGCCCGAGATCCTGGACCGCTATCTGCAGCTGCCCGACGACTTCTCGGCCACCGCCACCGCCCTGGCCTTCGAGCTCACCGCTGCCGACACCGACAACTACGAGAAGGCGCTCAGCCTGCAGAACTACTTCCGCGACAACTTCCGGTACGACCTCGAGGTCGGTGCGGGCCACTCCAGCGCGCGCATCGACACCTTCCTCGCGGCCGGTGTCGGCTACTGCGAGCAGTTCGCCGGGTCCTTCGCGGCCATGGCCCGAGCCATCGGGATTCCCGCCCGAGTGGCCGTGGGGTTCACCTGGGGCGAGCGCGACCCCAACGATCCCAACCTCTACCGGGTCCGGGGCGAGCATGCCCACGCCTGGCCCGAGGTGTACATCCCTGGCTCGGGTTGGGTCCCCTTCGAGCCCACCCCCACTCGGGGTGCTCCCAACGCCGCGGGTTGGACGGGGGTCCAGCCCGCCCAGGCGGGCGAGGATGTCGACCCCGACGCCGCGCCCACCCCCGGGGGGGCACCGGTCGACCCCAACATCCCCGAGGAGCCCCTCTTCGACCTGCCCCAGGACCCCGGTGCCGCCCGGGACGGCGTGGGAGCCGAGGACGGAGTGCCCCGCTGGCTGCAGCTGAGCGCCCTGGTGCTGCTCGGGGCGGTGGTGTTGGGTGTGGTCTACGGGCTGGCCATGGTGGCCCTGAAGCGGTATCGGTCCCGCTATCGCTTCGCGAGGGCCGCGGACAACAGGGAACGGGTGGTTGCGGTGTGGTCCGAGGCCGTGGACGCGCTCCGGCCCCTCGGGTTGGCTCGACAGCCCGCGGAGACGATTCGGGAGTTCGCCGAGCGGGCCGGGCAGACCAGCACCCCGGCTCGACGCGACCTGGTCGGGTTGGGCGAGCTCGCCGTGGAGGCCACCTACGGGCCGAGGGAGCCCTCCGACGAGTCGGTCGAGGCCGCGCAGCTCCACCGCGACGGTGTGGTGGCCACGGTCCAGGCCCTCACCACCACCACCGACCGGCTGAAGGACTCGCTCGACCCCCGCACCCTCGTCGGCCGCTGACCCCTCGCGCGGCGAAGGCAGGCGCGGGTCAGTTGCGGGAGGTGTCGTCGGGGTCGTCGTCGCCGCGCAGCCGGTCGCGCAGCGGTCCCGACGAGCCGCCCCCGAACATGTTGCGCAGACCACCCGAGCGCATCGACTGGGAGATCTGTTGCAGGCCCGCCCGCCCGAGACGGCGGGCGTTCTGCTCGAAGTACAGGGCTGCGCCGAGCATGATGGCGAAGCCGATGAACGCCAGCCAGAACGAGATGGTGAGGGTGAGGATCATCACAACCAGGCCCACGACGAAGCCGAAGACGGCCCAGCGCAGGTTGCGCGACGCGTGGGAGTAGACGGTGGTTGAACCCACCTCACGGGCCAGCTCCGGATCACTCTCGTAGAGCTGTTGCTCGATCTCGCTGAGGATACGTTGCTCGTCCTCTGACAGGGGCACGTCTTTATCTTCGCACAGGCCTTGCGCGTCAACAACGCGTTGGCGACAAGTCCCGGGAATTCTCACCCCCCCTCGCCCGAGGGGCCCCACTGCTGTTCACCCTGGCGCTTGGTCCGCAACCCGCCGCTCCCGAGGCTGCTCGCAGGCCCGATCACATCGCTGCCGAATCGCTCCCTGATGTCGTCGAGCGCGTCCTCGGCCCGCCGGTGCTCGGCCAGGTCGTCGAAGCTGAGCTGCTCGCCCTCCCCGGGCCGGGCGATGCCGGACACCCCGACGCCGAGCAGCCGCACCCCGGGCGTGGGGTCGAGCCGAGCCAGGAGCTGCTTGGCCTCTCGGGCGATGACCGCGCTGCTGTCGGTGGGTGATCGCAGCGTCGTCGCCCGGGTCAGCGTCCGGAAGTCCCCGTAGCGGACCTTGATGCTCACCGTGCGACCGCGCCGCTCCATGCTGCGGAGGCGCCGACCCACGGCGTCGGCCATGCGGGTGGCCTCTGCCTGAAGGCGGGTCCCGTCGTGGATGTCAGCCGCGAACGTCTCCTCGTGGCTGACCGACTTGGCTTCCTGGTCCGGGGTGACGGGGCGGTCGTCGATCCCGCGGGCCAGCTCGTGCAGATGCTGCCCGTGCGCAGAGCCGAGGCTCGCCACCAGGGTCTGCAGCGGGACCCGGCGGAGGTCGGCGACCGTACCCACGCCCAAGCGGTCCAGCCGGGCTGCAGTTGCGGGGCCGACACCCCAGATGGCCCGGATCGGCAACGGGTCGAGGAACGCCTGCACCTCCTCGGGACGCACCAGTCGCACGCCGGCGCCGGGCACGGGTCCGTCGGGGCCGGGGCCGGGCTTGGCATCCTCGGTGGCCAGCTTGGCCAGGAACTTGTTGGGCGCCACCCCGACCGAGCAGGTCAGCTGCTCCTCGGCCAGGATCCGGTCCCGGATGCTGTGGGCCAGCTCGACGGGCGAGCCCTCCCGCCGGACTGCTCCGCCGACGTCGAGAAACGCCTCGTCCAGGGAGAGGGGCTCGACCAGCGGCGTGAACGAGCGCAAGATGGCCATCACCCGGCTGCTGACCTCGGCGTAGTGAGCGTGGTCGCCGGGCAGGAAGACTGCGTCCGGGCAGAGCCGGCGGGCCCTGGTGGACGCCATCGCCGAGTGGATCCCGAAGACCCGGGCCTCGTAGGACGCCGCAGCCACCACCCCCCGAGGTCCGGCACCGCCCACGATGACAGGACGACCCCGCAGCTCCGGTCGGCGCAGCAGCTCCACCGAGGCATAGAACGCGTCCATGTCGACATGGAGGATCTCCGCGGCCCGGTGCCCCATCGTCACCACCGTACGCGAGCCAATAGCCTGACCCCGATGCACGAGGAGGACCCCGGCGACCGCACCGACGGCGACCTCGAGCCCGCACCGTCGGCGCTCCCGGAGTCCTTCGAACCCGAATCCCTGCCGTCCACCCCCCTCTCTGCGGCAGCGCCGTCCAGGCCGGCGCGAACGCTGGCCTTCGTGTCGATCGTGGTGGCTGGGGTCTGCGGCGGTCTGATCGGATTCGCCTTCACCGACCTGCAGTGCGACGACGGCTGCACCGCCCTGGCCGGCCTCGGCGGGCTCGTCGGGGCGGTCGTGGCAGCGGTGGGGGTCGCCATCGTCGCAGTGCTGGTGCTGCGGGCCATGGACGAGTGGCAGACCGTGAAGGACACCGAGCCCCGCAACCACCCGGCGCGCCGGCGTCCCCAGCAGCCACCACGCAGCCAAGGGGACGCCTCGTGAGCGACGCAACTCCGACCGAGCTCCGGGACCTGGCCGTGCAGGTCGCCGGGCGAGCCGCGCGTTTCCTGCGCACCGAAGCCGGCCGGGCCCACGACGCCGACACCAAGAGCTCGGGTACCGATCTGGTCACCGCCATCGACCGGGCGTCGGAGCGCCAGATCGTCGAGGCCATCGGCCGGGCCC
>JBFINV010000071.1:0-9275 GCA_041611015.1 Acidimicrobiales bacterium
CTCGCCGTCGTCTCCGACGGCGCGGGCTCGGCCGAGGCGGCGGCGCCCGCCGCCGAACCTACCCCCGCGCCCGAACCGGCCCCTGCGCCCGAGCCTGCTGCGGCATCGGCCCCGGCCCCCGAACCTGTCGCCGAACCGGCCCCGGCCCCCCAGCCCGCCGCCGAACCGGCGCCGGCACCCGAACCCGAACCGGCCCCGGCCGCCGGGGGAGGAACCGACGTGACCAGGCCGCAGCTGGGCGAGCCGGTCACCGAGGGGACCATCACCCGCTGGTTCAAGCAGGTGGGTGAGCCGGTCGCAGAGGACGAGGTGCTCTTCGAGGTGTCGACCGACAAGGTGGACTCCGAGGTGCCCTCGCCGGTGAGCGGGGTGCTGACCGAGATCCGGGTGCCGGAGGGCGAGATCGCCGAGGTGGGCGCGGTTCTCGCCGTGGTCTCCGGCGCGGGCGCGGCCCCGGCCCCTGCCGCCGAATCGGCAGCGGCGCCTGCGCCGGCCCCAGAACCGGCGCCGGCCCCCGAAGCCACCGCGCCCTCTCCGGCACCCGAGCCCGCCCCGGCGCCCGCGGGAGAGGCGGCCGAGCTGCCGCTGTCGCCGGTGGTGCGCCGCCTCATCGGCCAGTCCGGCATCGATCCCCACACCATCGAGGGCACCGGCGTGGGCGGGCGGATCACCCGCGCCGACGTCGAGCGGGCCATCGCCGCCCAGGGCCTCACCGCCGCGCCCCGCACCACCCCGGCCCCGGCGCCCGAGCCGGCCCCGGCACCCGCGCCCCAGCCCGCTGCCGAACCGGCCCCGGCGCCCGCAGCCCGACCCGAGCAGGCCCCGGCGCCGGCCCCGGCGGTCGCTGCCGGGGAAGGGGCCACGGTGCCGATGAACAACATCCGGCGCCTCACCGGTGAGCACATGGTGATGTCCAAGCGGGTGTCGCCGCACGTGCTGACGGCGGTAGAAGTCGACTTCGAGCGGGTCGAGCAGGTCCGCCGCCGACACAAGGCGGACTGGAAGCGCGCCGAGGGCATCAGCCTCACCTACCTCCCCTTCATCGCCCGAGCCCTCGTCGACACCCTCCGTGACTTCCCGCACATGAACGCCAGCGTGGGCGAGAACGAGCTGGTCCTCCACGACACGGTGAACCTGGCCATCGCCGTCGACCTCGACTTCCAGGGTCTGCTGGCCCCGGTGGTCAAGGGCGCGGAGGGCAAGCGCCTGCGCCAGCTGAGCCGGGAGATCGCCGACCTGGCTCGACGGGCCCGAGCCAAGAAGCTCTCTGCCGACGAGATCACCGGCGGCACCTTCACCATCACCAACCCGGGCCAGTACGGCACGCTCATGCAGTTCCCCATCATCAACCAGCCCCAGGTGGCCATCCTGTCCACCGACGGCGTCCGCCGGAAGCCGGTGGTGGTCACCGACGAAGACGGCAACGAGGCGATCGCGATCCATTCGGTGGGGATCCTGGCCCTGGCGTGGGACCACCGGGCCTTCGACGGCGCCTACGCGGCCGCCTTCCTCGACCGACTGCGCAGCATCATCGAGACCCGCGAGTGGGAGGCCGAGATCGGGTGACCGCCCGGACCGCGCTCGCCCGCCCCTCGCCGCCGGTGGCATCGGGTGGACAGGCCCGGGCGCTGCACATCCGCTGGCTGGGCCGGGCTCGCTACCGCGACGTCCTGGCGGTGCAGCACGCGCTGTTCGCAGGGGGTCCCGACGACCACCTCCTGCTCGTCGAGCACCCCCATGTCTTCACCCTGGGCGCGCGGGGCGATCCTGCCAACATCCTCGCGGACCCCCACGAGATCGGCGCCGAGGTCGAGGTGGTGGACCGGGGTGGCGACGTCACCTACCACGGGCCGGGACAGCTGGTCGGCTACCCGATCCTGACACTGCCCGGCAAGCGGGGCGGGGGCATGGCCGACACCGCCCGCTACGTCCACGACGTCGAGGAGCTGATCATCGACGCCCTGGCCGCGCTCGGCCTCGGGTCCTGTGGCCGCCTCACCGACCACCCCGGCGTGTGGGTCGAGCCGGGAGGCCTGCGACCGCGCAAGATCGCGGCCATCGGCGTGCGCCTCAGCCGGGGCCGGTCCATGCACGGCTTCGCGATCAACGTCGATCCCGACATGTCGTACTTCGACGCCATCGTTCCCTGCGGGATCGCCGACAAGGCGGTCACCTCGCTGCGCCTCGAGGGGATCGACGCATCGATGCGCGAGGTCACCGACGTGGTGGCATCGCTGGCAGGGGATCGCTGGGGGCGTGTGGGCTGGGAGCGCGCCGACGTCGCGTGGCGGGTGGCTCCCGAGGACCTGAGCGCGTTCAGCCGAGGTGAGGGCCCGGGTCCGCGGCCCCGGGTGGGATCACCCCAGCAGGCTCCGCCGGCCGGCCACGAGCTGGTGCCGGTGCGCCTACGCGGCCGCCTGGCCGAGGCCGGTGTTCGCGACGCGATGCCGATCACCGAACGCAAGCCGGAGTGGATGCGGGTCAAGGCCCACAGGGGACCCGAGTACCGGCGCGTGGAGCGGGTCGTGCGCGACCTGGATCTGGTCACGGTCTGTCAGGAGGCCGGCTGCCCCAACATCTACGAGTGCTGGAACGACGGCACCGCCACCTTCATGATCCTGGGCGAGCGCTGCACCCGGCGGTGCGGGTTCTGCCTGGTCGACACCCGCCGGCCTGCGGCTCCCGACCTCGACGAGCCCGAGCGGGTGGCCGAAGCCGTGGCTCGGATGGGTCTGGCGTACGCGGTCATCACCATGGTGGCGCGCGACGACCTGACCGATGGGGGAGCCGCAGCGGTGGCCCGGACGATCGAGGCGGTGCGGGCCCGCCGCTCGGAGGCGAAGGTCGAGGTGCTCGTCTCGGATCTCAAGGGTGACCCCGACGCCCTGGCCACGGTGTTCGCAGCCCGACCCGACGTGCTGGCCCACAACATCGAGACCGTCCCCCGGCTCCAGCGCGCCGTGCGGCCCTCGGCCGGCTATGCCCGCAGCCTGGCGGTGCTCGCCCGGGCCCACGCCGCGGGGCTGATCACCAAGTCGTCGATCATCGTCGGCATGGGCGAGACCCACGACGAGGTGGTCGCCACCCTCCACGACCTGCGCGCCGTGGGCGTCGACATCGTGACCCTGGGCCAGTACCTGCGACCAACCACCAACCACCTCCCGATCGCTCGCTGGTGGAGGCCGGAGGAGCTCGAGTGCCTGGGCCGCATCGGTGAGACCATCGGTGTCCCCCACGTCGAGGCCGGCCCGCTGACCCGCAGCAGCTACCACGCCAGGCAGGCCGAGACGGCTTCGCGCCTGGGCAGGGCCTGACCGCCGCACCCGGAGGGTGCGGTCGGCCGGAACGTCAGGCGTGACGATCACCCGCCGGTACGAATGCTGTTAGTGTCGCCCCATGGCGCTCGCGGTCGAAGCCGACGAGGCCGAAGGGGGCTCGGTCCAGGACCGACACGAGGTCGTCGATCTCGGTGAATTTCCCTTTCCGGTGCTGGACCAGGGACGGGAGTCACGGCAGCTCGTCTGGGTTCGGAACCACGCCAACTACATGGCTCGGCGGGGCTGGCTCGATTATGTGAGGGCCATCAGCGTCATGGTCCGTGGCGCGATCGTCAACATCCTGATCGGCCTGCCATTCCTGATCCTGATCGCGCTCGGGGTCGCGGCATTGAGCGTCTACGGCTGGGGGTTCAGGGCCGCAGTCGGCCTGGTCGCGGTGGCGTGGATCTGGACGGTCGCATCGCCGATCGGCGAACGTCTCTGGGCCGTCGTGAGGATCCGCAACACGATCGCCGTCGGCTCGAACAGCACCGTTGCGACGCGCGACCGGATCGAGCGCGCGTTCGGCGCGTTGGTCGTGCTGATCGTGGCCGCCGCCATCTTCGAGTCGCTCTCGTTCTTCCTCGACGACTTCCACTTCTGGACACGCGAGCACCCGCGCGATGGTCGGGCGCTGGCGACCGTGGTCACCTTCTCACTCGGCTTCATGTCGGCGGCCGGGAGGTTGCTCCCACGTCTGCCGCCGGGCAAAGGTTTCAAGATCGCGATCACCCTCATCGGGCTGATCGGCCTGCTCTCGCCGTTGGTCGTGGTCATGTTCCTGGCCGACTACTTCGTGTACAGCGGCCCGACGGCCGCAGGGGTGCGGGCGGTGATGGTCGCCGGGATCGTGCTCGGTGCGATCGTCGGGGTCGGGATCGTGGTCGGCATGGTCGCGGGCGCCCTGTCGCGGCGCAACGGCGGGATCGCGCTGATCCTGCTGGTCGGCCTCACGCTGGTGCTGATCGGTCCGGCTCAGAGCGGCCTGGAGGCCGTCGAGGAACGACAGGCGAACCTCGACACGGACCTCGCGGAGTTGGACCTGTCACTGAACTCGGTAGAAGAGCTGCGGTTCGACGTGGAAAATGCCGACGGTGCCGTCGAACCCGAGGTCAGCGCAAGCGAGTTCGCCGAGCGACAGCGGGAGTTCCAACAGCTGGTGGACAGCGCCGCACAGCGGCCGCTCCGCGAGGTGGCCGCGCTCGTCGATTTCCTCGATCGAGCCCGAGAGGAAGCCAGCTTCCGCGCCGACACCGTTGCCGAGCAGAGCTCCACCCCGTTCGGAGATCCGGGCTTCCGGGGCCGCTATCCGTTCCTGGACGACGCGGCTGGCGCCCTCCCGGAGCTGTACACCCTGGTGGCATTGTTGCCCCCCGAAGACGTCGAGCGGCTCGATGCGGAGCTCCTGGAGCTCGATAGCCGCATGATCGCGCTGCTACCCATCGTCGACGCCTGGCCGGTCGAAGCGGAGGAAGCGTCGATGGAGGAGCCTGCACCGACGGAGTTGGTGGAGGCGGTGCTCGTCTTCTTCGACGACGACATCATCGCAGAGGTCTTCGACATCGACGCCAACCAGTACCCCGAGCTGGCAACCCTGCTCCCCGTGCCGTTCGGGTTCGCGCAGGAGGAGCTGCGGGGGCTCGGTCAGCTGCTGCGCGAGGTGCGCATCGAGGTCAACCGAGTGGCGGTCTTCTCGTCGCAGTACCCGAACCTGCGCCAGGACGCAGGCGGACTTCGTGCCGAGCAGCTCGGGGCGAGCGCGATATTCGCGCTCATGCTCGCTGCGCTCCTGTGGGCCTACGTGTGGATCGCGGTCGACCCGAACCGCACCTCTCTCCATCGCCTGTACCGCGATCGGCTCGCCACCGCGTTCCTCGTCGGCAAGGACACCGAGGGCGACGTCGATGTCGAAGAGGACCTCGATCTCGGTGAGCTGTCGAGGCATGAAGCCGGCTCGACCGCTCCCTACCACCTCGTCAACGCCGCGGTGAACCTGCCCAACAGCGACAACATCGATCTGCACGACAGGCGGAGCGACTTCTTCGTCTTCAGCAAGCGCTTCATCGGCAGCAAGCAGACGGGCTACTGCCGGAGCGACACGATGGAGCGGGCGTTCCCGGACATGAGCCTGTCGACCGCAATGGCGGTCTCCGGGGCCGCGGCGTCTCCCGCAATGGGTCGCATGACGCAACCGGCTCTGGTTGCGTTGATGACGATCCTGAACATCCGTCTCGGCTTCTGGATCCCGAATCCCGGCAAGCTGGAGGAGAAGATCGGCTACCCACCAGGGCCGGTGAACGACACCGCATCGCAGCCCCCGGGCTTCACGATCGACCACGTGCTGGCGTGTGAACGGGGTGAGGTCGAGCGGCGCTGGCTGGAGCTCGGTGCCATCGGTCAGGACCGGAGCTGGGAGCGGGGCACGTTCGGGCTCGCATGCTCGGGCGGCGGCATCCGGTCGGCGACGCTCAACCTCGGCATCGCCCAGGCACTCCACCAGGCGGGGGTGTTCGACCACGTCGACTACCTGTCGACGGTGTCGGGAGGAGGCTTCTTCGGCTCCAGCGTCAGCAGCGCCATGCGGAGTCGGGAGTCGACGCGCAGCGGCGTCACCGGATCGATCAGCGTCGAGAAGCTCCACGACCGGCTGGAGGTCGTGATCGATCCCGCCAGGCCCACAGGGCTACGACGAAAGCGGGTCCGAGAACCCCTCGACCTGACGCCGGAGGTCCACGTGTTCGGTCGGGACGCCACGATCTGCCCGGAGGCCGACCCCCGGTCGAACCGCAAGATCAAGGCGGGGACGAGACTGCTCGACCTCGGCGATCCCGACATCACGGTGCCGGGGCGCGAAACGGCTGTGCGTGAGCGGCGCTGGTGGCACCGCGACCGCGATACCAGCCCGTTCGGTCTCCAGTTCAAGTGGCGAGTCAACCCCACGTCGTTGTTGCGGGAGTTCGCCGGGAAGCTGGACGACAAGTCACGTTGGGTGAACGTCTCCGACGGTGGTCACATCGAGAACCTGGGCCTCTTCGAGCTGCTCCGGCGCCGCTGTCGGTTCATCATCGTCGGAGACGGTGAATACGATCCGGGTCACGAGTTCGGTGGTCTCGCCGTCGTGACCCGAGCCGCTCGGCTCGAGCTCGACACCAGGATCCTCATCGACCTCGACCCGCTCCGTCCCGACCAGGACGGCCGGTGCCCGCAGCATTGGGCGGTGGGCCGCATCCGCTATCCCGGAGGCGAGTCGGGTCATCTCCTCTACCTGAAGTCGTCGCTCACCGAGCACGAGGACGGGGACCTGGACATCGCCGGCTACGGGGCCAAGAACCCCGAGTTCCCCCACCAGCCGACCGCCGACCAGCTCTTCGACGAGGGTCAGTTCGAGGCCTACCGGCGCCTCGGCTACCGCATCGCCAAGAGCGCGCTCTGCACGCGCGAGGCCTTCGCCAGGTCGCTCGACCGAGGCCGTGACCGGAGCCCTCGTATCCCGTTCGACGAGGTGGAGGCCTGGTTCGAATCGTTCGAGTCGATGCTGTCCCACCCGACGGGCGTCGACACCGTCGACGTCAGACCAACGCTGCAGCCTCGGTGACCTGATCGCCAGGCGGGCCTGGAGGTTCACGCCTTCAGCGCGCCGGCCCCCGAGCGGGGCAATAGCCTGGTCCCCATGTTCGCTGAGCGGATCGATCGGGCCCGCGCCGCGCTCGCCGACCGCGGGCTGGACGCGCTCTTGTTGTCGGTGGGGGCCGACCTGCCGTACTTCACCGGCTACGAGGCCATGCCCCTCGAACGCCTCACCATGCTGGTGTTGCCGGCCGACGGCGAGGCCGTCCTGGTGGTCCCCGAGCTGGAGGCGCCCCGGGTGGTCGAGCGCCCCGAGGTGTTCTCGTTGCGACAGTGGAAGGAGACCGAGGACCCCATCGCCATCGTCGCCGAGCTGCTCGGGGCGGCCGCAACCGCCGCCGTCGGTGACCAGACCTGGTCGCGCTTCACCATCGACCTGCATACTGCCCGGCCGGACCTGGTCCTGAGCCGAGCGAGTGCGATCACCTCGCCGATCCGGGCGGTGAAGTCCGCCGACGAGATCGAGCGCCTCCGCGCCGCGGCCCACGCCGTCGACCGGATCGCGGCCCGGCTGCAGGCCGGCGAGATACCCCTGGTGGGCCAGACCGAGGCCGAGGTGTCCGCGGAGCTCGGCCGCCAGATCGTCGAGGAGGGCCACGACCGGGTCAACTTCGCCATCGTCGCCGCGGGCGAGAACGCGGCCAGTCCCCACCACCACGCCGGCGCTCGGGTCATCCGCGAGGGTGAGGTGGTGCTGTGCGACTTCGGTGGCACCTTGGTGGGCGACGACGGGGTGGGCTACTGCTCCGACATCACCCGCTGCGTGTGGACCGGCGCCGCCGATCCCGAGTTCGGCGAGCTCTACGACGTGCTCCTCGAGGCCCAGACCGTGCAGGTGACGGCGGCCCGGGCCGGCGCCATCGCCCAGGACGTCGACCGAGCGGGGAGGGCGATCATCGCCGCCGCCGGTTACGGCGAGTACTTCGTGCACCGGACCGGCCACGGGATCGGCGTCGAGGCCCACGAGGACCCCTACATCGTGGAGGGCAACGAGGCCCCTCTCCAGGCGGGCAATGCCTTCAGCATCGAGCCCGGGATCTACGTGCCCGGACGGTGGGGGGCCCGCCTGGAGGACATCGTGGTGGCCGGCGACGACGGCCCCGACCCACTGAACCAGGTCGACCACCGGCTCGCGATCTTCGGCTGAGCGTCCCGGCCCAGCCCCATGATCGAGCTCGACGCCGCCACCGTGCTCCTTCAGTGGGCCGTGGGCGGGCTGTTCTTCTTGTGGGTCACGGGTCGGCGGCGGCTGGTCGGGCTCGGCTACGGCTGGACCTTGCGGCTCTCGTTCATCGGCGTGGCTCTGCTCTCGCTGGTGATCGGCCTGCGCATCGACACCGTCTGGCTGCGCGAAGCCGCCAGCGTCGGGGTCGTCGTTGCGGCCGCGGTGGCGATGGCGGTCTCGGTGCACCGGCGGCGGGCCGGGGTTGCCGGCCAGCGAGCGCTGGTGGAGCGGCGCTCGGCTCGGGTGGCTGCCATGACCGGCATCGACCGCGGTGAGGTGCGTTTCGATCCCGGCGTGGCCGAGTTCCCGCCCGCCCTCGACCTGGTGGCACCCGCCGTCGGCGCCGTCGGCTTGCTGGGGGCGGCCGTCGACGCCGGGGACCCGGCGCTGCTGTCGATCGCCCGGGTCGTGGTGGGCGCCCTGTTCCTCGGCGCGGTCACCGACGCCATGCTGTTGGGTCACTGGTACCTGGTGCAGCCCGGGCTTTCACGGGAGCCGATCCACGAGCTGGTCCGCTGGACCGGAGCGCTGTGGCTGCCGGAGCTCGTCGTGTTGCTCTGGCCCACCGGGATGGTGTCGGTGTTGAACGGCTCCATCGACGACGGCTACAACGGCCTGCTCGGCTGGTTCTGGGTGGCCTGCGTCGTGGCCACCATCGGGCTGTTGGGGGCCACCGCCGCAGCGCTGCGCGAGCGCCAGTACGCCGCGGTGATGGCGGCCACGGGCCTGCTGTATCTCGCCATCCTCACGGCGTTCGGGATGGATCTGGTGGCCCGCATCCTGCTCGATGCGTGAGGCTCGCCTCGCCCCACCGTGAACCGCAGCGCCGGCACGTGTCGTAGAGATGGGAGAATCGACCCCACCCCCGGAGGCGAGGCCAGCGATGACCGACCTCGAGACCCCGACCACCCCGACTCCCAGCACCGACGCCGGCCGCTCCCGCCACCGTCGCCGGCTCTGGATCGCGGCCGGTCTGGTGGTATTGGCGTTGGCCGGGCTCACCTGGTGGTTCGTCTTCCGAGACGACCCGGCTGCCAGGGTCGACAGCGAGGAGGCCGAGCGGGCCCGCACCGCGGCCCTCGAGGAGGCCGCGGGTGCCGGCGAGC
>JBFINV010000072.1:0-9216 GCA_041611015.1 Acidimicrobiales bacterium
ACGACTTCGACGGCGACCCCAACATCGTGGAGGTCTACATCCGCCGCCTGCGAAAGGCCATCGACGAGCCCTTCGGCCGGCGATCCATCGAGACCGTGCGGGGGGCTGGCTACCGGCTGGTCGAGGACGGCGGCTGAGGTGCGCCGGCCCCGGTCGATCCGGCTCCGGATCACCCTGGTCGCCACCCTGGTGGTGGCGGCCGTGCTCGGGACGACCGCAATGGTGCTCGTGGCCGTGCAGCGGTCCCAGCTTCTCGACAACCTCGACGCCTCGTTGACCCAGCGGGCCGACACCACCGGGGCCGTGTTGAGCTCGGGGGACCCCGCTGCGTTCGGCACCTCCGGCGACGCCGACCGCTTCGTCCAACTGGTGGGCCCCGACGGCAGCGTGGTTGCCGCGAGCCCGAACGTGGCCGGGATGGGCCCGGCCGTTCCGCCGCCCGAGCGGAGCCGCTTCGTGACCGTCGATCGGCTCCCCATCGAGGACGACGCCTACCGGATCCTGATCCGGCGGCTCGACGACGGTCGCCTGCTCTACGTGGCCGAGAACATCGACGACGTCGACGACGGGGTGCGCAACCTGGCGGTCAGCCTGGGCATCGCCCTCCCCCTGGTCGTCCTGGTGCTCGCGGGGCTGGTGTGGTGGCTGGTGGGGCGCACCCTGCAGCCGGTCGAGGCCATACGCGCCGAGGTGGCCGAGATCCGCGGCGGGGCCCTCGACCGCCGGGTGCC
Organism: Acidimicrobiales bacterium; assembly: GCA_041611015.1. Taxonomy (GTDB): domain Bacteria; phylum Actinomycetota; class Acidimicrobiia; order Acidimicrobiales; family UBA8592; genus JBFINV01. The sequence continues at coordinate 732 of JBFINV010000072.1, forward strand.
GGTGCCCCCGACCACCGACGAGATCGCCGGGCTGGCCCGGACCATGAACGACATGCTCGACCGGGTCGAGGACGCCAGCCGCCGCCAGCAGGCGTTCGTGGCCGACGCCTCGCACGAGCTGCGCAGCCCGCTGACCCGGTTGCGGACCACGATGGAGGTCGAGCTCTCACAGCCCGACGCCGATCTGCGGGCCACCCTGACGAGCGCCCTCGAGGAGGTCGAGGGACTGCAGCGCCTGGTCGACGACCTGCTCACCCTGGCCCGATCCGACGCTGGCGCGCCCGCCGGGCCTCCGGTGCCGGTCGACCTCGACGACGTGGTGTTGCGCGAAGCCAGGCATCTCCGCGAGGCCACCTCGCTGCGAGTCGACACCAGCGGGGTCTCCGCAGGCCACCTGCGGGGCGACCCGGCCCAGCTCACCCGGCTGGTGCGCAACCTCTGCGACAACGCCGCCCGCCACGCGAGCTCGATGGTCCGGTTGGGGGTGGGGGAGAACGGCGGTCGGGTGCGGTTGTCTGTGGAGGACGACGGTCCGGGCCTCGGCGGCGCCGACCTCGAGCGCATCTTCGAGCGCTTCACCCGCCTCGACGAATCTCGGGCGGCCACCGGTGGGGGCACCGGTCTGGGTCTCGCGATCGTGCGCGACATCGCCGCCCGCCACGGCGGCACCGCCCGCGCCGAGGCCCGCGCCGGCGGCGGCCTGCGCCTCGTCGTCGAGCTCCCGGGGGCCTAGGGGCACCCAGGTCCTCAGGGCGGCCGGCCGGCGCCGCCGGTACGCTCCGCGCATGGCCGACATCGACGACGTACGTGACTACCTGGCCGACGAGCACGGGCTGGCGGTGGTCAGCACCACCCAGGCCGACGGCCGGGTCCTCTCGAGCGTGGTGAACTGCGGGGTGATGGACCACCCCCTCGACGGGGGGCCCATGGTCGCATTCGTGTCCCGGGGTGACGCGGCCCGGATGGGGCACATCCGCCGGGGCTCGCAGGTGACCATCGCGGTGCGGCGGGGCTGGCAGTGGGTGGGCGTGACCGGCCCGGCCACCCTGATCGGGCCCGACGACCCCGCCGATGGCGTCGATGGCGAGCGGTTGCGTCTGCTGCTGCGGGAGGTGTTCCAGGCTGCCGGCGGCACCCACGACGACTACGACGAGTACGACCGGGTGATGGCCACCGAGCGTCGCACCTGCGTCTTCGTGCGCCCGGACCGTATCCTCGGCCGCTGAGGTCGCGCCTCGCCGTCGGCGGGGGCCTCAGCGGGGGCGCACGTCCCAGAGGTGATGCACGGGGTCGTGGATCAGGTACCGGGCGAAGCTCTCCACGCTGAATGCAGCCCCGTCGCTGCGGTAGCCGGTCCGGTTCCACTGGTTCCCGGTGACGGCGTCGAACCTGGCGGCGAGGTCCTCGCCCCGGGCGCGTAGCTCGGCGGACACCGTCGCCGGATCGGCCGAGCCATAGCCCTTCTCGATCGCGGTCGCGTCCTGGTCCCAGTTCGGATAGTCGGGGCCTTCCTCGCTGAGCATGAGCCGGAGCCGCTCGTCGTAGAGCTCGTAGACGTCGCGAACGTGGCAGGCATACTCGAGCGGTGACCAGGTGCGCTCGTCCGGTCGCCGGCGCAACCATTCGTGGTCGCGCCCGAGGACCAGGGCCCACTCCCCGGTGTTCTGTCGCACCATGGCGCCGATGCGGTTGCGGTCGAAGGTGCGAACGTCGAAGCGGCACTCCGGGCAGACCCGCTCGAGGACCCAGGTCCAGTCCTTGGTGTCGCTGAAGGGGGCGTCGCTCATCGGGGCCACGCTAACTCGCCTCGTCGGGCCGCAGCTGCGGCTCGACAACCGCCCTGGCCCGTGCCCGTGCCCGGGCCGGCCGGCGGCTCAGTTGCTCAGTTGCTCAGCGGATCGATGCCGCAGTCGTCGATCTGTTCTTGCAGCGCCCCCAAGTAGACCAGGTGGAGCTCGGCCCCCTGGTCGTCCAGCGCCAGCCGCGCGTCGCGGATGACCCGAACGCCCGCGGGGGTGATGGACGTGACGTCGCGCAGGTCCAGGACCAGGTCCTCGACCGGCAGCGCGAACACCAGCTCCATGATCCGGTCCCGCAGGACCGGCGCGGTCTGCTCGTCCAGTGGGCCACAGACCGTGGCCACCCGGGCGCCGGCCGGTGCGGCCCGGACGCCGGCAGGGCCTGCGCCGATCCGGACGTCGAATGGGCTGGGGGTTTCGCTGCTTCGTCCCGACTCGATGAGAGTCATCGTGATCCTCGCAGGAGGACGCCCTCTGACCGGTGGCAGCTGGATGACCATTCTCACGCCAACGCGCTTCGCTGGCAAGGGGCTGTTCGGGCAAGGCCTGTCGGGCCGCTCGGACGAGCAGCGGGGTCGGTGCGGTTCGCGCAGGCCTGGTCGCGTCCTCCTCCACGAGGAAAGCTGCCAGGGCCTCCTCCACGTGGCCGCCGAGTAGGTCGTCCGGCCCACGGGCGATCGCCGAGGTTTGGACGGCGTGGCTGCGGGTAGGGCGACGCAGAACCGGTGGCGCCGCCACCGGTGAGATCGCCCTCACGCAAGCAAGATCCGGAGCCACGAGACCAGAGTCGTCAGAGGAGGACTCACGCAATGGCTGCTCTCTCAATCCTGTTCATCGCCGTCGGCGCCATCTTGGCCTTCGCCGTCAACGTGGCCGTCGAGGAGGTCGAGCTCGTCACCGTCGGCCTGATCCTCATGGCCGTCGGCGCGGTCGGCCTGATCGTGTCACTCGTCCGTGGCTCCTTCGGCGGCTTCCGCACCGAGCGCCACGTCAGCCCAGACGGCCGGCACGTCGTCGAGGAGTATCGCGAGACCGTCTGAGGTCTAGGGCGCTCCCGCACGGCCGATTGCCAGGCTCGCCGAGGGCCAGCGCTCCAGACCGTCTGAGGACACTAGGGCGCTCCCAGGCGCTTGATTGCCAGGACGGCCAGGTCGTCGACGGTCTCGGCCCGGTCGAACTCCTGGACCGCAGCCAGGACCGCGTCGACCAACTCGGTGGCGCTCCTCCTGGCCAGCGAGCCCGCGAGCTCACTCAATCGGGCAGCGCCGAACAGCTCCTGGCCATTGCGGGCCTCGATGACCCCGTCGGTGTAGACGATCAGAAGGTCGCCGGGATCCAGCGCCGCGGTCACCTGGCTGTACTCAGCGGTCGGGAACAGTCCGAGCAGCGGCCCCGTGGACCCGATCTCCTCGATGGTGCCGCCAGCGCGGACCACGAGCGCCGGCGGGTGACCGGCGTTGCCCACCTCGACCTGCGCCGACTCCCCGTCCTCGCGAAGAACCCCGCACAAGGCGCTGCAGAAGCGGCCGTCGTTGTCGCTGCGCAACAACGCCCGGTTGAGAGCGTCGAGGGCGTCGGCGGGCGAGCGCTCGAGCATCACCGCCATGCGCATACTGTGACGGACCAGGGCGGTCAACCGAGCCGCCTCGGGTCCGCGGCCGCAGATGTCACCCACGATCACGGACCACGCGTTACCCGGTAGGGGCAACACGTCGTAGAAGTCGCCCCCGACCTCCTCGACACCGGCTCGATATCGGGCCGCCACCTCGTAGCCGGCAACATCGGGGAGCGACGGTGGCAGCAGGCTCTCCTGGAGCACCTCGGCCACCCGAGCCCGATCGGCGAGGGCCTTCGCCAGTCGATCCGACTGCTCCCGTTCCTGGACCAACAGCCGGCGAATCCGCTCGGCGGTGCCTGCCTGCTCGATGCCGATCGCCACGGTGTCGGCGATCGACGCCAGTGCGGACAGGGTGGATTCTGCCAAGCTCCGGCGGGCGAACAGGGCCATGACGCCCACGCAACGGTCGCCGACGATCAGCGGGTACCCCGCAAAGGCCACCATGCCCTCGGCGCGGGCCCACTCCTGGTCGGAGACCCGGGGATCGCCGATGACCTGGTTGGTCAGGTGGGGCTGCTGGGTGGCGGCGATGCGGCCGATCTTGAGCTCGCCCACCTTCACCCGGCTGTGGGCCCCGTCGAGGTGGGTGTACATCCCGGCGCTGGCCCGCAGCACCAGGGTCTGGGACCGGGTGTCGAGGGTCCAGACCCGGGCGAACGCAGCGTCGAGGTGGTCGACGATCGCCTGGGCCGTCATGGCGAGCACCTCGTCGAGGGTGCCCTGCCGGACGAAGGCCCGGCCCACGTCGGCTGCGAGCGCGGCGTAGCGTGCTCGCTCCTCCAGCTCCGCCCTGCTCTCGATCTCGTCGGTCACGTCGTAGGTGACGCCGGTGAGCTCCCGGACCTCCCCTTCCAGGTCGAACAAGGGGACCCCACTGCCCTCCACCCACGCCATCTCCCCGTCTGGGCGGACCACTCGATAGCGGTACTGGAAGCGCTCCGGGCGCTCGGCTGCATCGAGGAGGTGCCGGGCCAGCTCGTCGCGGTCCTCGTCGTGGACCAAATCGACGAACTCGTCGACGGTTCCCGAGAACGAACCGGGCGCCAGGCCGTGGATGCGCTCGACCTGGTCGTCCCAGTGCAGCTCCCCGCTGCCCAGCTCGTAGGACCACACGCCCATGCCCCGGGCAGTGAGCGCCAGGTGCAGCCGCTCCCGCTGCGCCTCCTCCACGTCGCGCTGCATGCGCTTGGCGAGCATGGTGCCGAGCTCGTCGGCCACCAGCCACACCGCCTCGTGGGCCTCGATCGTGAACGGATGGGGCTCGGTGTCGACCAGCTCGACCACGCCCACCGGCAGGCCGTCGGCCAGGAGGGGGAAGAACAGCCCGGCGACCATCCCGTCGATGTCGGTCTCGGACAGGTCGGCGGTCCACACCGGGGCTCCGGTCTCCCACACCTGCCCGGGGATGGACTCCCCCCGGGCCAGCTGGGCTCCGACACGGCTACTCATGTAGCCCTCGTGGTCCTCGCCCGATGTCCAGAACGCCACCGGGCGCATGCGGTCGAGCCAGGGCACCACGATCCACATCGTTCCCAGTCGCCAACCCAGCCGCCGCCCCATGAGCTCGAGGCAGCGCTCCAGGACCTCGGGGACCGGACCATCGCTGTCGAGGGCCAGGTGCAGCATCCCGAGCAGCTCGGGATCGGCGCCGGACTCGTAGGGGTCCGCCGACCGGACCGTGCCCACCACCACGACACCGGCGTCATCGGGCCCCGGGGCGGACAGCGTGAGCTGCACCTCGTTCTCGTTTCCCCCGGGGTCGAGCGCCGGCAAGCGCAAGACGTCCCCGTCCCTGGTCAGCACGCCGGTCTCCACGAACTGGCCGAAACCCTCGGCGTGGGCCTGTAGGAACCGGTCCGGGATGATGCGGGTCAGGGGGCTGCCGACGAGCTCGGATGGATCCCAGCCGAGCAGGTTGGCGATGTCGCCGGAGGCCTCGGCGATGACGCCGGCGGCGCTGACGGCGAGCCGCGCCTCGGGGCGGCGGCTCCGGCCCGCAGACGGCACGGTGACGAGGGCGTCGGATGTCTCGGCTCTGTCGGTCATGGTTCACCGGCACCTCGTCGTGCCGCAGGTCACTGTATCGTCCGGCCTGCCGCGTCCTCCGATCGATCGAGCCCCATGATCCGGCCCGGTCGCGGCCACGCCCGATCCCGACCCAGGAGACCCCGAATGCAGCCCATCGACGTTCTCGACCGCCTGCTGGAGATGTCGGTCGTCGGCAGCTTCACCAAGCTCGGCTACCGGGCCCGAGCCCGCCTGGAGCACTGGGAGGCTCCGTCCACGGACCTCAGCGGGCAGCGGGCCGTGGTCACTGGGGCCACCAGCGGGCTCGGCCGCGAGACCGCCGAGGGCCTGGTCCGCCTCGGCGCCGAGGTGCTGGTCACCTCCCGGGATCGGGATCGGGCCGACGACGCGGCCGGCGAGATCGGCGCTGCCGGGCCGGGGTCGGCGGCTGGGCTGGCCCTCGACACCTCCGAGCCGGCGTCGGTCATGGCCGCAGTCGAGCAGATCATCGCGGGCGGCCCGCTGGACATCCTGATCCACAACGCCGGCGCCCTCAGCGACGAGTACCGCACCAACAGCCAGGACATGGAGGTCACCCTCGCCTCCCACCTGGCCGGTCCCTACCTGATGACGCGGGAACTGCGAGCGCAGCTGCGGCGAGGGGCCCGGGTGCTGTGGATGTCCTCGGGCGGGATGTACACCCAGAAGCTCGACGTGGACTCGCTCGAGATGGGGGCCCACGAGTACAGAGGTGCGGTCGCCTACGCCAAGGCCAAGCGGGCCCAGGTGGAGCTGGTCCGTCACCTCGGTGCCCGGTGGGCCACCCAGGTGATCATGCACGCCATGCATCCCGGCTGGGTCGACACCCCCGGGGTGGAGCAGGGTCTGCCCGGGTTCAGGACGGTGATGGGTCCACTGCTGCGCTCCGCCGACCAGGGGGCCGACACGATGCTGTGGCTGGCGGCCACTGGCGGTCCCGGGGCCGATCCGGGCTCGTTCTGGCTCGATCGCCGGACCCGGGGCATCAGCTACCTGCCCTTCACCGCCACCGAGGACGCCGAGCGGGCCCGGCTGGTGGACTGGCTCGACCGGGTCTGCGACGAAGCCCTCGAACGGCTACGCAGCGACCCCGTTTGAGCAGCGCCCTCGTGGGGTAGGTCGCGTGGCGGTTGGGTCGCGCATCGAAGCAGTCCTGACACAGAGGAACGAACCCCGGATCTCGAGGAGGACGCGATGGCGGCTCAGACCCAGGACGACCCGAACGTGGAATCACCCACAGGTGAGGTCGAGGAAGGTGCTCTTCGGTTGTGGGAGTCGTTCCTCGAGGCCGTCCCCCGGATCGGGATCGCGATCACGTTCATAATCGCCGGGACCCTCGTGGCCTGGGCGGTGCGGCGCCTCCTGGCGAGCTACTGGCGCCGCCGAGACCGCACCGAGAGCTTTGCCAGGGTGATGAGCAAGCTGGTGTCCTACGTAGTGCTCGGCGTCTTCGTGCTCGCGGCGATCACCGTGACCTTCCCGTCCGTGAAGCCGGTCGACCTCCTGGCCGGCCTCGGCTTCTTCTCCATCGCCATCGGCTTCGCCTTCCAGGACATCCTGGAGAACGCCCTGTCGGGGGTCCTGCTGCTCTTCCGGGAGCCGTTCCAATCCGGCGACCAGATCGAAGTGGAGGGGGCCACCGGCACTGTCGACGGCATCACCATCCGCGAGACCCGCATCACCACCTTCGACGGCCAGCAGATCGTGGTCCCGAACGCAGACGTCTACAAGAACGCCATCGTGGTCCGGACCGCCAACGAGATCCGTCGGGACGAGTTCGTCGTGGGCGTGGCCTACGAGGCCGACGTCGACGAGGCCTGCGAGCTGGTGGTGGAGGCCCTCGCATCGGTTGAGGGGGTGTCGACTGACAAGCACCCAGAAGCCCTGGTGACGGAGCTGGGCGCTTCCACGATCAACATCGCTGGTCGCTACTGGACCGAGTCCCCCCAACACAACCTGGTCACCGTACGCAGTGAGGCCATCAAGGCTGTCAAGCGCACGCTGGACGACGCCGGCATCGAGATGCCGAGCGACATCGTGGCCCTGCAAGCCACCGACAGCTTCAAGGCTGCGGTCCAGGGCACGGCCGAGGTCACACCGGGCGGCTCCGTCGCCGCGGCCTGACGTGTCAGCAGTCAGCTCGCCCCCAGCGGCCCGGAGCGCTCCCCGGACCAGGCTCGATGGGTACAATCAGGGGTGCCATGATTCCCCCCGAGCCCTCACGCCTACACGTGGACACCGCCGCGGACCGATCGCTCGAGGTGTCGGGCACCATCGACGCCCACACGTCCGAGGACCTGCTACGGGTCCTCAAGGCGCTCGGGAGCGATGATGACGTGGGCCTGGACCTCAGCAGGGTGGACTTCATCGACTCCTCGGGGCTGCGCACCATCGTCTTGTCGCACCAGGAGCTCGAGGGCGCCGGCCACCACCTCAACATCACGGGGCTCAGCGAGCCCGTGGCCCGCTTGTTCGACATCACCGGCCTGCGGGACCACCTCAACATCGGCTGAGGGCCGAGCATGAGCGGGCCAGCCGCGAACGGTCCTCTCTGCATCGAGAGCACCTACGAAGGCGGTTCTGCCTCGCTCAACACCGCCCGTGCTGCGGTCGCCGATCTCGTGGCCTCGGCTGGGGCCGATCCGGAGTCCGTCGAGCGGGCCCGGCTGCTCGTGAGCGAGCTCATCACCAACGCCGTCGAGGCCTCCCCGGGTGAGCCCTACGAGCTCGACGCCACCGTGGAGCGGGCGCTGTTGACGGTGGAGGTGCGCAACCGGGCTCGCAGCAGGGACCTTCCCCCGGAGAATCAATGGCACCCCGATGACGTCCTGGCCGCCCGCGGGCGAGGGCTCTCGATCGTGAAGGCGTTGGCAGACCAGGTATCGGTGCGAGAGCTCGACGGCGGCTGGCTGGCGGTCACCGCGACCCTGCCGCTGTAGCCCAAGGCGGTGGCAGACCAGGTATCGGTGCGAGAGCTCGACGGCGGCTGGCTGGCGGTCACCGCGACCCTGCCGCTGTAGCC
>JBFINV010000073.1:0-9164 GCA_041611015.1 Acidimicrobiales bacterium
GCCCGCGGCGCCCATCCCCGAGATGATGACCCGCAGGTCCTCCATCTTCTTCCCGGTGATCTTCAGTGCATTGCGAAGCGCCGCCAGCGTGACCACGGCCGTGCCGTGCTGGTCGTCGTGGAACACGGGGATCGGCAGCGTGGCCTTCAGCGTCTCTTCGATCTCGAAGCAGGCCGGCGCAGCGATGTCCTCGAGGTTCACGCCGCCGAACGTGGGGGCGATGCGCTGCACCGTCTCGATGATCTCCGCAGGATCCTTGGTGCTCAGGCAGATCGGGAAGGCGTCCACGCCGGCGAACTCCTTGAACAGCAGCGCCTTGCCCTCCATCACCGGCATCGCGGCCTCGGGACCGATGTCGCCCAGGCCCAGGACCGCGGTGCCGTCGGACACGATGGCGACGGTGTTCTTCTTGATGGTGTACTCGTGGGCCAGCACGGGGTCGTGGTGGATGGCCATGCAGACCCTGGCCACGCCAGGGGTGTACGCCATCGAGAGGTCGTCCTTGTCGCCCACCGAGCACAGCGGCAGCACCTCGATCTTGCCACCCTCGTGCATGCGGAATGTGCGGTCGTGGCAGTCGAGGATCTCGATACCGTCGACCGCGCGCATGGCCTGTTCGATGCGCTGCGCGTGGTCCTCGTCACGCGCGTTGACCGCCATCTGCCGAGTGATGGTCGCGGTCTTCGCCTCGAACCCCTCGAGGGCCGCGATGTTGCCGCCTGCCTTGCCGATGGCGGTGCAGAGGGCGCCCAGCACTCCGGGGACGTTGCGCAGTCGGACCTTGGCGCTGAAGGAGAAGGCTGCTGTCGGGGAGGTTGCCATCTGGTGACGCTACCGCCGCCTCGGTGCCCATACGGCATCGGTGTCGACGGCGCCGACACCGCCCGTCGGGGTCAGCGCAGCAGTACGTCTCCGGACCCGCCACCGACGATCTCGCCGACGATCAGGGCGTCCTGGCCATGGTCGGTCAGTGCCGCGAGCGCAGGGTCGCGGTGCTCGGGCGGCACCACCATGATCATGCCGATGCCGAGGTTGAACACCCGGGCCATCTCGTCGTCGGCGACCGAACCCAGACGCTGGATCTCCGCGAAGATCCGCGGCGGCGACCAGCTGGACCGGTCGATCTCGGCGTCGACGGAGTCTCCGAGCACGCGGCGCACGTTGCCGGGCATACCCCCGCCGGTGATGTGGGCCACGGCCCGTAGGTCCGCGGCCTCGATCGCAGCCCGGACCGCAGGCGCGTAGATCACCGACGGGCGGAGCAGCTCGTCCGCCAGGCTGGCGGTGGATCCTTCCCAGGCGGGGTCGTCGAGGCTGCGTCCGGCCACGTCGAACAGGACTCGACGAGCCAACGAGTAGCCGTTGCTGCGCAAGCCCGGCGATGCCAGGCCGACCAGCAGGTCGCCTGGCGCCACCCGCTCCCCGGTGATCATCCGGTCGGCGTCGACCACCCCCACGGCGAAGCCGACGAGGTCGAACTCGCCGGGCTCCATGACCCCCGGATGCTCGGCCATCTCGCCGCCGATGAGGGCGCAGCCGGCCCGGCGGCAACCCTCGGTCACGCCGGCCACCAGGTCGGCCACGTGATCGGGGTCCAGCCGGCCGACGGACACGTAGTCGAGCATGAACAGCGGTTCCGCGCCGGTGCACACCAGGTCGTCGACACACATGGCGACCAGGTCGATCCCGATGGTGTCCACCCGGCCGGCTGCAGCAGCCACCAGGGCCTTGGTCCCCACGCCGTCGGTGGACGAGACCAGCAGCGGACGGTCACCACCGAGACCGGCCGGATCGAACATGGCGCCGAAGCCGCCGATGTCGCCGACCACGCCGGGCCGGTACGTCGATCGGACCAGCCGGGCGATCCGGGCCACCGCGGCCTCACCGGCGTCGATGTCGACACCGGCGGCTGCGTAGGTCTCCCCCTGGGTCACGGCCGAACCGGGATGGGGGGCGGCCCGGGGGGCCCGGTCACGCCGGACCCCGGCGAGCGTGAGTCGCCGGCAGCTCTGCTTCGGAGAGGTCGAAGAGCTGCATGGTGCTGGTGGCGTCGGGGGGGCCCGGGTCGAGGTCCACTGCGGTGTCTGGAGTCCGAGCCGGAACGGGCACGGGGTAGTCGCCGGTGAGGCAGGCGGTGCAGAAGCCGGCACCGCCGGCGCCGGTGGACTCCACCAGCCGTTCCAGGGTCAGGTACGAGATCGAGTCGACCCCCAGGTAGTCCCGGATCTCCTCGACGGTCAGATTGGCCGCGAGCAGCTCACCCCTGCTGCCCGTGTCCATCCCGTAGTGGCAGGGCCAGCGGTACGGCGGCGACGAGACCCGCAGGTGGACCTCGGTGGCGCCGGCCTCGCGCAGCATCCGGATCATCGAGCGGGTCGTGGTGCCCCGCACGATGGAGTCGTCCACCACCACGAGGCGGTTGCCGGCGATGGAGTCCCGCAGGGGGTTGAGCTTCATCCGCACCCCCAGCGCCCGCAGCTCCTGGCTGGGGGCGATGAAGGTCCGCCCGATGTAGCGGTTCTTGACCAGGCCCTGCCCGTACGGGATGCCGCTGTAGCGGGCGTAACCCTCGGCCGCGGGCAGGCCGGACTCGGGCACCCCCATGACCAGGTCCGCGTCCACTGGGGCCTGCTCGGCGAGCAGCTCCCCCATGCGGACCCGGGCGTGGTGGACGCTCTGCCCGTAGAGCTGGGCGTCGGGCCGGGCGAAGTACACGTACTCGAAGATGCACAGCCGGGGATCGAGGCGGCCCTCGGGGAACGGCATGACCGACCGGGTGCCCATGGCGTCGATCACGATCATCTCGCCCGGCTCGATCTCGCGGACGAAGTGGGCGCCGACGATGTCGAGCGCCGGGGTCTCCGAGGCCAGCACCCAGCCGTTGTCGAGCCGGCCCAGACACAGGGGGCGGAAGCCGTTGGGGTCCCGGACCCCGATGACGTGGGCGTCGTCCATGAGCACCAGCGAGAAGGCGCCCTCGCAGCGGGGCAGCACCATCTCGAGCGCCCGCTCCAGCTCTCGGCCGTCGGAGCGGTCCTCGGCGGCCATGGCCTCGATCTCGGCCGCGATCATCTCGGCCATCAGGTCGGAGTCGCTGGTGACGGTGCCCGGCAGCATCCCGAGCTCTGCGGCGAGCGCCTCGGTGTTGGTCAGGTTGCCGTTGTGCCCCAGGGCGAACTCGCGCTGGGCCACGCCTCGGTACACCGGCTGGGCGTTGCGCCACGAGCTGGATCCGGTGGTGCTGTAACGGGTCTGGCCGATCCCGAGGTGGCCGGACAGGCCGGCCAGGGTGCGGTCGTCGAACACGGTGGCCACCAGGCCCATGTCCTTGACCACGGTGATGGTCTCGCCGTCGCTGACGGCGATGCCGGCCGACTCCTGCCCCCGATGCTGCAGCGCGTGGAGCCCCAGGTAGTTGAGGTGGGCGACGGCGCGCCCGGGGGCGTACACCCCGACGACCCCGCACGCCTCCCGCGGCGAGTCGTCGCGCTCGCCCCTCTCCTCGGCCACGGTCGCAGTCTGGCACCTGGCAGCGGCGATACCAACGACCCGAGGCATCGGCGCCGCGCGATGATCCTGCCGTGCCTGCAACGCGTATCGCCGTCGTCGGCCCCGGGGCGGTGGGCGGCTTCTTCGCAGCTCATCTCGCCGCTGCCGGCCACGACGTGCTGGCCTGTGCCCGGCGCCGGTTCGACCGGTACCGGATCGACTCCGACGAGGCTCCGGCGTCGGCTCCGGCCCGCGTGGTGATCGACCCGGCCGAGCTGGTCGAGGACCCGTTCGACTGGGTGCTGGTCGCCGTGAAGGCCCACCAGACACCCGCCACTGCGCCGTGGCTCGAGCGGCTGTGCGGCCCCACCACCGTCGTGATCGCGCTGCAGAACGGGGTGGAGGCAAGTGAGCGCTTGGCGCCCCACGTCGGCGGGGCACAGGTCCTCGACGCCGTCGTCTACTGCGGTGCCGAGCTGATCGAGCCCGGCTGGGTGCGCCACACCAGCAACAGCCGCCTCATCGTGCCCGAACGACCGGAGTCGCACCGTCTGGCGGAGCTGTTCGCAGCCACCCCGGTCACGATCGACGTCTCGGCGTCGCACCAGCGCTCGGCCTGGGTCAAGCTCGGCATCAACGTGGTGGCGAACGGGCCGACCGCGCTGACCGGCCGGCCCATGGAGGTGCTGGCCGACCCGGCGATGGCGCCGGTGGCCGAGGCCCTCCTACTCGAGGTGCTCACCGTGGGCCGAGCCGAGGGCGTCGACCTCGAGCTCGACGGGGTGGCCGGCACCGTGGCCACGCTGGCCGGGGTCCCCGGTGGGCGGACTTCGATGCTCCAGGACGTCGAGGCGGGGCGAGCCACCGAACACGACGCCCTGTACGGCGCGGTCATGCGGGCCGGCCGCCGCCACGGCATCCCCACCCCGTACAGCGACACCCTCTACGCGCTGCTCGCGGCCAGGAGCGAGATCTAGCGACGCTCGACCCACCCCGAGGCCACTTGTCAGGGCTCGCGTGATGCACCGAGAAGGTGCTCGAACATCGACGGCCACACGTCGAACACGCTCGCCACGACGAAGATCAAGGTGAAGACGAACGCTGCGCCCATCACCCACAGTTGTAGCGACCCAGCTCGATATGCAGCTCCGCCCCCTCTTGCGAGCGCGAGGAGAGCGAAGACGAACAGCACCAACCGCACCTCGGCTATCGGCATGCAACCAAGGTAGGCAGCGGTCAGCGCCGCCGCACCTTCGGGGACTGGTCGGCTTCTCCCCCCCATGCACTGCGGCGAAACCTGGGCACACGCCGTCGGTAGCGAGAGCGGCGCGCTAGCGGCCCTCGACCATGGGGTAGAGGTCGCACACCCGACTGCTTCGCCTCACAGCCCACGCCACAGCCCCGCACTCGGCGTGAGGGCGAGGGTTTCAGCGACGCTTGACCCAGAGGTAGAGGGCAACCAGGCCGGCGATCACGACCGCACTGATCAGGAGCCCGAGCAGGAACCTGAGCACGGAGAACACGACGCTGATCACCACGATGGCGATGACCACCGCGATGATCCAGCCGATCACGCTGTCGAGGGTCGCTCGGAGGCCGCTCTGGGGCATCGGCCCAGCCTAGGAGGTCCGAGACATCGGGTCAGGCCTGAGCAGATCCGGACCCGAGCGCGGCCGGGAGCCGATCGCGCCAGGCAGTCGCCACCTCGGCCAGGCTCAGGTCGAACAGACCCTTCACCGCCAGCCGATCGCCGTGGGCCAGGCCCATGCGGGCCAGCGGGACCCCCACCATTGCGGCACGCTCCTCGACCGCTGCCAGCGCGTCGGCCGACACCGCCAGCAACACCCTCGAGGGCGCCTCGGAGAACAGGTCCACATGGTCGGCGATGCGGGCCAAGATGGCGCCGACGCCAGCGGCGATGGCCATCTCCGCCGCGCAGACGCCGATCCCGCCGGTGGACACGTCGTGGACCGCCGAGGGCACCCCGTCGGCCACCAGGTCGCGAACCAGCGCCGCAACTCGCGCGTGCAGGTCGACGTCCAGCTCGGGGAGCGCGCCCCCGCGGTGGCCCTGGTCGAAGGCCCAGCGGGACCCGGCGAGCCCGGCGGCAGGCGGCCCCAGGAGCACCAGCCGATCGCCCTCGTTCCACGCCAATCCGGGCGGCGGTGTGGCCAGGTGGTCGATCACGCCGATGACGCCCACGATGGGGGTGGGGTCGATGTTCACACCGCTGCTCTCGTTGTAGAGCGAGACGTTGCCACCGACGACGGGCAGTTCGAGGGCGGTGCACGCCTCGCTCATGCCGTCGACGGCCTCGGAGAGCTGCCACATCACCTCGGGATGCTCGGGATTGCCGAAGTTGAGGCAGTTGACGAGGGCCAGGGGGCGGGCCCCGACACACGCCAGGTTGAGCACCGCCTCGGCGACGGTCATGGCCGTCCCCCGCCGGGGGTCGACCGCACACCAGCGATGGTTGCCGTCGGTCGTGAGGGCCAGGGCTCGACCGGTGTCCCGGCCGGTCCCCGGATGCTTGAGGCGCAGCACCGCGGCGTCACCACCGGGTCCGACGACGGTGTTGAGGAACAGCTGGTGGTCGTACTGGGACCACACCCAGCTGGTGTCACAGAGCATGGCCGTGAGCGCGGCTCCGACATCGACCGGGGCCGGCAGGTCCGCGGCGGCAGCTCGCCGCGCCGCCAGATCGGCGGGCTCCTGCATCGGCCGCTCGTAGCGGGGTGCGTCCTCGTGCAGCGACGCCGCAGGCAGCTCACCGAGGCACGCCCCGTCGAACCCGTCGAGGATCCTCAGGGCACCTCCCTCGGCGACCCGGCCCACCACCGTGGACCTGACGTCCCAGCGCTCGCAGATCTTCACCACTCTCTCGAGCTGGTCGGGCTCGACGATCGCCAGCATCCGCTCCTGGGACTCGCTGGTCATGATCTCGAATGGCTCCATGTCCGCCTCCCGCAGGGGGACCGCCGACACGTCGAAGTCCATGCCGACGCCACCCCGGGAGGCCGTCTCGGACGCGGCGCAGGAGAGCCCGGCGCCGCCCAGGTCCTGGATCCCCACCACCAGACCCTCGTCGAGCAGCTGCAGGCAGGCCTCGATGAGGCGCTTCTCCTCGAAGGGATCACCGACCTGCACGCTGGGCCGCTTGTCGGCGTCGTCGTCGCCGAATCCGGCTGACGCCAGGACGCTGACGCCGCCGATGCCGTCACGGCCGGTGGTGGCGCCGAGGAGGACGGCCAGGTTCCCGACCCCGCTGGCCCGGCCCAGGACCAGACGCTCGACCGGTAGGACCCCCACGCACAGGACGTTGACGAGCGGGTTCGACCCATAGGTGGGGTCGAAGACCGTCTCGCCCCCGACGGTGGGGACACCGACGGCGTTGCCGTACGCGGATATCCCCCTCACCACCCCCTCGGCCACCCAGCGGCTACGGGCGTCGTCGAGGGATCCGAAGCGGAGGGGGTCCATCACCGCGATCGGCCGCGCCCCCATGGTGAAGATGTCCCGGATGATCCCACCGACGCCCGTTGCTGCGCCCTGGTGAGGTTCGATGAAGCTCGGATGGTTGTGGCTCTCGATCCGCAGCGCCACGGCGATCCCCTCGCCCACGTCGACGACCCCGGCGTTCTCTCCCGGCCCGACCAGCACGTGGGGAGCGTCGGTGGGCAGCCGGCCCAAGTGCACCCGCGAGGACTTGTAGGAGCAGTGCTCGGACCACATGACCGAGTACATGGCCAGCTCAAGATGGTTCGGCTGGCGTCCCAGGATGGTGACGATGCGCTCGAGCTCGTCGTCGGTGAGCCCGAGGGATCGATGCAACGGCTCGGTCATCTCCGGCACGCTACTGAAGGGCGGCCAGCCCGCTGCGCACCCGATCTCGGGGAGGCAACGGATCGCAGGGGGCGCTGCGCAGGGGCCCCACCTGGGCGCTCTACTCACGCGTTGCTGCCTGCACCCGGAATGTGCTGGTATTGCGCTATGGCACCACAGGGAAATGGCAAAAGGCGCGGACCGGCGGTCATGACCGAGGAGCACAAAGCAGCCTTGGCACAGGGCAGGTCCGAAGGTCGCGCCGTCAAGGCCTACCTGGAGGCGTTGGCCGCGAACAAGCCCAAGCGTGGCCGGAAGCGGACGGCCGACACCATCAACAAGCGCCTCGCGAAGATCGACGAGGAGTTGCAGGATGCCAGCCCGCTGTCCACGCTCCAGCTCGAACAGGAACGTATGGACCTGGAGGCCGAGCTGGAGTCGATGAGCGACAAGGCGGATCTCGGCGGCTTGGAGGACAAATTCGTCGAGGTGGCGAAGTCCTATGGGCAGCGCAAGGGCATCTCGTACGCTGCTTGGCGCAAGGTGGGGGTGTCGCCCGCCACGCTCAAGCGCGCGGGTATCGGACGGGGCAGCTGACCCTCAGGCGGCGCACCCGAGCGCCGCAGCCACCAGGCTTCCCAGCAGCACCCGACCGTCCTCGCTGCCGAGCAGGCGGTGACAGGCGCGCTCGGGATGAGGCATGAGCCCGACCACGTTGCCCCTGGCGTTGCTTATCCCGGCAATGTCGCCGACCGAGCCATTCGGGTTCTGAACATATTCGAGCACCACCCGGTCCTCTGCTCGAAGCTCGGCCAGCTGCTCGACGGAGCAGGTGTAATTACCCTCGAAGTGGTTGATCGGTATGCACAGCTCTTGACCAGGGCGGGCATTGCCGGTGAGCACGCTCCTCGTGCTACGGACTCGCAGCACCGTCGGACCGCACACGAACTTGAGACCCGCATTCTTCTGGAGTGCTCCAGGAAGAAGACCGGATTCGGTCAACACCTGGAACCCGTTGCAGATGCCGACCACCGGGCCGCCATCGGCGGCAAACCGAGCGATCGCCTCCATCACCGGGGAGAAGCGGGCGATGGCCCCGGGCCTGAGGTAGTCACCGTGGGCGAAACCACCGGGGATCACCAGGGCCTCGACTCCGCCGAGCTCGGAGTCGGCGTGCCAGAGGAGTCGACCGCTGGCCCCGAGCGATTCCACCGCTTCGACCACGTCGAGCTCGCAGTTGGAGCCCGGGAAGACGACCACCCCGACGACCGGTGCCATCAGAGCGAGCCGATGGTGATCTCGGTGTCCTCGATCACCGGGTTGGCCAGGAAGGTGTCGCAGAGCTCGCGGACGGCGGCGCGGGCCGCCTCCTCGTCGGGGGCGTCGATGCTGAACCGGATGCTCTTGCCGACCCTGACCCCGGACACCTGGCCGAACCCCAGGGTGGGCATGGCGCGCTCGATGGTGGCGCCCTGGGGGTCGGCCACCCCGGCCCGGAGCTGCACTTCGACTTGGACGTCGTAGGTCATGGCGTCATGCTGCCACAGCCCCGGCGCCACCCGTGGCACCAACCCGTTCCGGATCTGTGAGAACAAATTCTCGACGAATTTGTTCTCACAGATCCTGGGCGCCGGGCCAATCCGACAGGCTCCGGCCGGTGATGCGTTCGTAGCCCTCGACGTAGCGGGCCCGGCTGGCCTCGATGACCTCGGGGGGGAGGGTGGGCGGCGGCGGGGTCTTGTCCCAGTCCAGGGTGTCGAGGTAGTCCCGCACGGGCTGCTTGTCGAACGACGGCGGGGTCGAGCCCGGCTCCCAGCGATCCGCGGGCCAGAACCGGGACGAGTCGGGGGTCA
>JBFINV010000074.1:0-9149 GCA_041611015.1 Acidimicrobiales bacterium
GTCGGTCGAGGTCATGGAACCGGTGCTCAGCCCGTCCTGGTTGCGGGCAGTGGCGTCGTCGATCTGTGGGGCGGCGCCCGCCGGGTCGCGCCCGAGGTGCCAGGCGGCTTCCAGGGCCTCGGGCCACGCAGCCCGGTGGTCCTGTTGGTCAGGGGCGTCGGCGGCCCCGTAGTAGAGGTAGACCGTGGTGTCGATCGTGTCGGACACGGTCGGCACCCGCACCCAGGCCACCAGGGTGCCGCTGGGCTGGTCGTACTGCTCGATCTCGTGCGCCAGAGGGGTGACGCCGTCGGCTGCCGTGAAGCGGATGTCGCTGCCGTCGGCCTGCGTGTTGGCACTCAGGTCCGCCGAGGTCAGCGACACCAGGAGCGGATAGTCGGTCAAGGTGGCCGAGACCTGGGCTGCGGGCACGGTCAGCGGGATCCGGCGGGACCAGGGGAGGGCGTCGTACCAGCCGGTCCCCGCGGTCCGGTCCTCGAAGTCCCCGAGGGTCCCCGATTCGAACCCCTCCACCAGGGCGTACACGTTCTCGGGGTCCTCCGGGGGTGGGGCCGGGGCGTCGTTGCCGAAGTACAGCCAATAGGACTGGGTGCTCGTGGCCGCGATGGGATCGAGGGTGCGGAACCAGATCGTGGTCGTGGTCAGGTTCCAGGTCGATGCGTCGTCGAGGACCCGGTCGAGCTCGGTCCAGCTGCTCCCGTCCCAGCGGGCGATGCGGATGTCGCTCCCGTCGGCCAGCGCGAGCCCGCTGGTCACCAGGGCGGCGTGGTCGAAGACCAGGGGCACCGAGTACTCGTCGGGCGCGGCCTCGGTGGCGGTGGTCACGTCGATTCGCTGGCGGAACACGTACCCGGGGTCCCACCACTGGGGACCGGCCCACTCGACGACCTGCCACCCGAACGACGCGTTGGACGTGGTGGCGGCCCGGTCGGCGACGACCGTGGTCGGGCTGGACAGGGAGAACGTCGCACTGGCCTCGCCAGCGATGTCGTCGGTGACCATGTCGGTCGACCCGCCGGCGCTCGGCCCGGGCACGGCCACGGTGGAGATGGCCGTGGCTCGCGACGGGTCCACGGCGTCGACCGTGATGCTGCGCGTCGGTTGGCCGGGCGCGAAGTCCACCGTGCCGTGGCGCACCAACGATCCGTCGCGCAGGGTCACCGCCTGGACCTGGACCTCGACGGCATCGCCGCCGACCTGGCGGCTCACGTCGACGGTGGTGGGGGACGAGAGGTGGGTTCGAACCATGCGCTCGCCCACGTCGATGCCGCCGCTGGCCGAGGTGATCCCGGTGAGCAGGAACGTCGACGCGGTGTCGGCCGGGGACGCCAGGGCGATGCTGCCCGAGGTGATCCCGACCCCCAGGGTGGTGCTGGCCGTCTGGACGAGCACGTCGGCGGGGTCGTCGAAGGTCACCACCTGCCAACCGAAGGAGCGTTGCGCCGAGAAGGTGGCCGCGCCGGTCGTCCTGATGCGGAGGTTGGTCCCGCTGGTGAGCTCGGCGACGTAGAGATCGTCGCCGCCGAAGTCGATCGCGGTGGGCTCGGGGGCCGAGGTGACCACGACGAAGCTGGCGCTCGGGTCGACCGCTGGGATGGGCACGTCGATCAGGTTGGTGCCGCTGCCGGCGACCACGCCTCGCTGTACCGCGATCCCGCAGGCGTACTCGACGATCGACCAGCTGACGACCACGAGCGGCGGGGCCCCGGCGTCGGTGGCTCGTTCGAGCTGCAGGGTGGTCCCGCCACCGGTGAGGCGGGCCATGACCGTGGCGTCGGCGGGCTCGTTGGCCGAGCTGCGGACCGAGGTGAGCACGAAGGATCGCACCGGATCCACCGGGGTGATCGCCACGCTGACGGGGCCGTCGACCGCGTGCACGGTCTCGCCGTTCTGGACCGACGCCAGCTGAGGATCGAAGCAGCCTGCGGTCGAGAAGTCGTTGCTGGCCACGAGCTCGTTGTTCGAGAACAGGGCCCAGGCGATCCCGCCGGTGAGGATGGCGATCAGCGGAACCGAGGCCATCGCCAACACCTGCTTGCGTCGGGACCGGCGGTGCTCGGCTTGGGCGGGCGCGGGCCGGGTTTCCGCTCGCGGTGGCGCCCAGATCCGCCGCAGCCAGTTGGCAGCCACGGCCACGACGGCGAGGGCCACGGCGAAGAGCGCGACCGTGGGTTCGAACAGCTGTTGGAGCCGGACGCCCCATCCTGGAAGCGCCCAGCGGGAAACCAGCTGCTCGCCCTGCAGTGGGTAGGGGGTGGGATCGATCGCCTCGTTGGCGTCGCCCTTGGTGATCGCGAATCGTCGGTCACCCTGCTGTTCGATCTCGACGACCCGGTGGGTGACGTTGGCCACGCCGGGCCGGCGCATCACCACGACGTCGCCCACGGCGACCTCCGCGGCCGGGCGGGGTTGGGCGATGACCAGGGAGCCAGCTGGGGCGTAGTCGCCCATGCTCCCGGTCTGGAGCACCACCGGCCGGTACCCGGCCAGGACCGCGCCGACTGCGATCGCAGTGCCCAACATCATCGTCAGCGCCAGGGCTCCGACGCCGATCCGCAGGGCCCGACGGGCGCGCCCGCTCATGGCTGGGCCCCCAGGTCGTGCTCGGCGACCACGGCCAGGTCGATCGTGGTGATCGCCCCCTGGACCTCGTTGGGCGCCGCGATGGGCAAGGTGGCCTGCAGGCACAACGTCTCGCTGGCCCCGACAGCGAGGGTGCGGTCACCGGGTTGGGCCCCGGTGGCCACGTCGCCGACGACCGCTCGGCGGCTGACACCGATCTGGAGCCCTTCGGCGACCAGTCCCGACGCCCCGGGTGAGGCCGCGCACGTGCCGGCCCACACGTCCCAGCGCAACCAGTCCGCCAGCAGCCCGCCGGAGCTGGACGCGGTGAGGGCATACCGCAGGGGCAGGTCCCCGGCGTTCACCAGCTCCAGCGTGCCGGTCACCTCGTCGCCTGGCGCCAGGTTGGTGGCCTCGAGGTCCACGTCGAGATTTCCGACCTCGAGGTCGAGGGTGGCCGCACCGAGGCGGTTGACGCCGATCAGCTCGCTGTCGGCGAAGGTGGCCGAGGACTGGCGCGACCACCAGGCCACCCCGAAGGGGACGGCCACCACGAGCAGCCCCAACAAGACGAGCAGCACCGGGGCCAGGCGCCGGCGCTCGGCGACCTCGCTCATCCCGGCGTGACCTCCCACACGAAGTCCGCGGTTGCGGTCTGGCCCAGGGCCTCCTGGCGGTCGGCCAGGTCGAACCGGAAGCGGAAGGATCTGGCATCGCCCACGTTCAGGAGCCGGCCGAGCTCGATCGTGCGGGCCTCGGTGAGGTCGGCCAGCGTCCCCTCGTAGAGCTTCGCGGTGGTCTCGAACCCGACGCAGGAGTCGAAGCCGCCACCGCGACCCTCCTCGATGGTGAGGGTCAGGTACGGGGTCAGGCTGCCGGTGGCCTCGCTGGTGAGCATCAGATCCACGGGCAGGATCGAACCCTCGTAGACCACCTCGATGCAGCGGTCCGTCGGTCGTCCCGGCGCCATGTCGGACAGGTCGAAGAGCGAGCGCCCGCCGTCGTCGTCGACCAGGGTGATGGTGCCGCTCTCGAAGGTGTTGGCAGCCAGGGTGCCCTCGATCGTCAGCGCCTCGCTCGAGCGGTTGACGACGAGCGTGGTGATCAACAGCGCCGTGATCGCAGCGGCGAAGGCGCGCGCCGTCGAGCGGCCGATACCGGGCTCGCGCGTCGCGCTGTCCACCCAATCGGGCAGTTCGCTGAGGGGCCGGGTCATCGGACCACCGCCGACGCGTCGCCAGCCGGGACCCCGCGTTCGACCGAAGCCGCACCGAGCAGCAGCGCGATGGCGCCAGGGGGCTGGGGTCGGTGGAGCAGGAAGCCCTGGAGGAGGTCACAGCCCGCGCCCTCCACCCGGGCCCGGTGATCCTCGGTCTCGATGCCCTCGGCCACCACTGCGAAGCCGAGCTCGTGGGCCAGCTTCACGACCGACTCGAGGATGATCCGGTCCGAATTCGACCGCACCGCTTGTTGCACCAGGGTGCGATCCACCTTGAGCATGCTGATCGGCAGGCCCCGGAGGTGACCGAGCGAAGTGCGAC
The DNA here is from genome assembly GCA_041611015.1 of Acidimicrobiales bacterium. GTDB lineage: Bacteria > Actinomycetota > Acidimicrobiia > Acidimicrobiales > UBA8592 > JBFINV01. The sequence continues at coordinate 4,104 of JBFINV010000074.1, forward strand.
CCTCACCGAAGTCGTCGAGCGCGATCCCCACGCCCAGCTCGTCCAGCCGAGCCAAGTTCTCCAGGAAGGCCGGCTCCGGCCCGACGATCCGCTCGCTCAGCTCGACGACCACGTTCTCCGGCGAGAGGCCGGTGGCCAGCAGCGCGTTGCTGATGTTGTCCATCAGCTCGCGTGACCCCAGCTCTGCCGGGCTCACGTTCACGGCGACGAAGAAGTCGCCGTTGCGAGTGATCCCCCAGCTGGCGATGTCGATCGCGGCGCGGCCGAGCACCCAGCGGTTGAGCTCGGCCACCAGCCCGCCACTCTCCGCGAGCTCCAAGATGGCTGCGGTGGGGATCGGTCCCAGATCCCGGTGTGTCCAGCGCAGCAGGGCCTCGACCCCTCTGATCTCCCGGCTGCCGACGGCCACGATCGGCTGGTAGACCAGCTGCAGCTCGTCGGCGTCGATGGCCTTGACCAGCTCGGAGATCAGCCGGGCCCGGCGCCGGTCCACGGCGTCGAGCTCCCCGTCGTACTCGGCGATGCTCACCCGCTCCGGGAGGGCCTTGACGCTGTACATGGCGGCGTCGGCGCGTCGCAACAGCTCCGCGCTGTTGAGGCCGACCTCGGAGTAGCTGACACCGATGCTGGCACCCACCTCCACGACCTCCCGCCCGATCCGGTACGGCTCGTTCAGCGCCTGGCGGATACGATCCACCACCTGGTCCACGGTGTCGGTACCGATCCGCTCCTCGATGAGCACGGTGAACTCGTCGCCGCCCAGGCGGGCGACCATCGAGGAGGTGGGTTCGAGGATGCCTTGCAGCCGGGAAGCCACGGCGCCGAGCAGCACGTCGCCCGCGTCGTGTCCCAGCCGATCGTTCACCGGCTTGAAGCCGTCGAGGTCGATGAACAGCACCGCATGGCGGCGATGGGGATCGGTGGCGCCGGAGAGGACGTCGTTGAGACGCTCGAGGAAATAGGCTCGATTCGGGAGGCCGGTGAGCGCGTCGTGGCGGGCCTGGCGCTCGAGGCGCTCGTGGGCGCGGTGCAGCTCGTTCATCAGCCGGTCGTTCTGCAGCGCCACCGTTGCCTGGCCCGACAACAGCCGCAAGGCGTCGATTGCGCCCGCAGGCAGCCGATCCCGCTTCGCCACACCGGCGCGGAGGGCCACGAAGGCCCCGTCGAGCTCCGAGAGCACGAACCGGACGAGGAGGGTGACCCCACCGGCGGTCACAGCGATCGTGTCGTCGGCATCCTCGTCGTGGGTGTCGATGAAAGCCTCACGGTGCTGCAGGTCCTGGTCCCGCAGGGTGCTGCCGGTGCTGCCCGGTGCGGGCAGAGCGAACCGGACCCCGTCCCCGTTCGCGGTGGCCAGCACCGACCACCCCTCGCTGGGGCTGCCCATGCACACGTCGGCCTTGTCGAAGCCGAGGTCGACGACGGCGGTGGCCATGGTCGATGCCAGCTCCGAGCCCAGCCGGTTGACCTCGTTGCCCACCTCGGCGACCTGTTCGAGCAACCGGCCCCGCTCGACCGCGTCGGACGTGGCCCGCCGCTGGGTCACCACGTCCCCGAGGAGCTGCTCGATGAGGTGGGCGCCGGGGATCGCCACCAACAGGAGCACGCTGAGCTGGTCGACGATCTTCTCGAGCTCGGTGATCAACGCGGTGCCCGTCACGTCGCTGCGTTCGAGCAGCCAGATCCGGGTCACCAGGGTGATGGCGGTGAGCGCCATCCAGTGGACCAGGGCGCCGGTGAGCCGGAACCGGGCTGCGGCCTCGATGATGGGCAGCGCGAAGAGGACCCAGCCGATGCCGGAGGTTCCGGTCGCCGCAGTCAGGATGACCACCAGGATCGTGTCGCCGATCAGCTCGAGGATCGAGACCCGGTTCAACAGCGCAGGGTCATCGCGACGCGATGCCACCACGGAGGCCGCATTCAGCACGCTCAGGAGCCCGAGTGACAGGGCCAGCAGGTGCCACCGAGCCAGACCGACCCCGTCGACGCCGAACCGCTCGGAATCGACCAGGTACTGGGTGACGATGATGACGCCCACCAGTACCCGCACGCTGCGCACGGCGCGCCCGGCCACGGCCGTGCCCCGGGCCATCGGGACTCGTTCCCGCCACGAGGTACGCGCGCCGGTCACTGCGACTGCGAACGCGGCGACCGTCATCACGGTCACCGCGGCAAGCGCCAGGACGTCACCGGTCTCGGCCCAGACCACGGGCAGGCCCACGAAGGGGATGACGAGGCGACCCACACCGTCGACCCGCTCGGGATCCACCCGGTCGGTGTCGGGTGTGGGGTTGGCGTCGCCCTTCGTGATGTACTCGGCTTCGGTGGTGGCGTACACGCGGTGGGTCACCAGCCCGCCGGTGCTGTCCCGGTAGGTCAGCACCGACCCCTGGCCCAGGAGCTCGTCCTCGGGGTGCTCGGCCACCAGGACCACGTCCCCGACAGCGAGCGTGGGTCGCATCGAGCCGCTGGTGATGATGACCGGATCCCATCCGGTCATCGCGATCGTGAGCAGCACCCACAGGCCGAGCTGGGCGACGATGTAGACGTGGATCCACGCCAGCATCGAGACGATGGGCGCCAGCTTCGGGCGGCGCAGCCGTAGCTTGAGTCGTGGAAGCCCGCTCATGGTCGGGCCTCCACGAAGATCGAGAAATCGGTGGTGCGGCCCTGCGCCGCGTTGTCGTCGACGACCTCGGCGCGGGCGCTGAGGGTGATCAGCTCACCCGCTTCGATGGACTGCGCGAGCCGGATCCCCTGGTCGAAGCTGGGGTGGCGGTGCCAAAGATCCGCCAGGCGTCCCTCGAACACCGTCCGCGGGTCCGAGGATGGCGAGGCGCAGCCAGCACTGGTCCGGTCGAACACCGCTCTGATCTCCACGAAGTCCTCGAGGCTCGAGCCGCCCCGCCGCACGGCGTGCAGCCGCAGCTCGGCGGGCACCGAGCCCTCGTACCGCACCTCCACGCATCCGTCGACGACGCGGCCCGGGTAGAGCCCGTCGGCATCGAAGAGCAGCTCGGCGCTGGCGCCGGGCCGGGTCAGGGTGACGGTGCCCGCCTCGAAGAACCCCTGGCTGGACGTGCTTCCCGACACCCGGGCGGAGCTGGTGACGGCGGACCACACGAGCACGGACGCGGCCACGAGCACGCCGATGGCAGCCACTGTGCGCAGGGGCCTCATGCTGGATCCATCGGCCCGTTGCGGATGTCCGTGAGGCGCAGACCGCGAGCCCTGCACGGTGTCCGGCCCCGGCTCATGTCGCCGGTCCAACCGTGGACGCGCCCTCGGCGGGCGGGGTGGCGGTGGGCTCCGGGGTCGGTTCGGCCGTGGGCGCCGGCGCGGTGGGCTCCGGAGTCGGTTCGGCCGTCGGTGTCGCGGGCGTGGCCGTGGGCTCCGGAGTCGGTTCGGCCGTCGGTGTCGGGGGCGTGGCCGTGGGCTCGTTCGTGGGCGCCGGCGCCGGGTCGGGACCGCAGCCCGCCCGAGGTCGGGTCCCGCTCACATCACCGGACGGGACGGATAGGTGCCGTCCGGGTGGCACTGCGAGCTTCGCCACCGAGCCGTCGGAGAGTCGGGCTCGGACCCGGCCCGGAGCGACGTCCATGCCGTCCTCGAAGGGCTGCCAGGCACCACCGGTCTCGACTGCCGTGACCTGGACCCCTGGGTCCGCAACGAGGCGTGCCAGCGCGAACGTGGCCGTGGGCGACGACGAGGCGTCGACCTCCAGTACGAAGCGCGCCGAGCCGAACTGGGCCTCGACGTGGCGGGCCCGGGCCACGATCCGGGCCTCGACGGACCCTGCGGCATCGGTGGTCCCCAGGTGCTGCCATCCCTGGTCGTGGTACCGCAACGGCACATCGGGCACCGGGGCCCCGGCGGCGTCGACCACGCACAGCGAGATCGGCGTGGTCTGCGGTGCTGCCAGCGCGGCGCCGGCTGCTGGGCCGAGGATGGCGGTGATCGCACCGCCCAGGATTGCTGCCACCGAGACCCCCTGCAGCGAACGCCGCCGCCGACGGCGGTGCGGGACCGGCAGCTCCCTCGGGTCGCTGTCCCCGGCGGCGTCGGCCGTGCCGTGGATCCGGGCATGGTCGATGGCGCAGTAGCGGATCAGCGCGGCTCGGGCCCCCGCGCCGAGGGAGCTCAGCTCCAGACCCACCCGGTGTCCACCCTCGGGGCGGCGGGTCACGGACCGCACGATGGCGTCGGCCTGGATGGGTACCGGAGGGGCATCGGGCCGGGGCAGCTCGAGGCCGAGGCGTACCTCGCTGCCGACCAGGGGCGCGGTGTCGAGCACGATCCCGACGCCTCGCGGGGTCAGGTCCACGGTCTCGGCAGCGGCTCCCCCGAGATCGACGGGCAAGCGGGTGACCAGCCGTGCCGTGCGTCTGCGATCGCGCTGGCGGCCCCCCTCGACCAGGCAGAACTCGAGCAAGGCCCGCCGGGCGCCGGCGTCCAGGTTGGTGAACGCCATGCCGACTCGGACCCGACCGTCTTCGAGCCGACTGCCGGCCCGAACCTCGGCCTCTCCCTCCACGACCCGCACGGTGCCGTCGATGCGGGGCAGCTCCAGCCGGAACAGGCCCCGGGCACCGACCGGGGGAGCGTGGGGGAGGGCCACCCCGACGCCGCCAACAGCCAGGTCGATGGTCTCACCCAGGCTGGCTCGCCACTGGAACGGCAGGGCGACCGGCACTCGGTGTCCGCCCCGACGCTGCTTGCGGCGGACGATCACCTGGAGCACGTCGATCATCGGCACCAGCAGGGCGATGCCTGCTGTCAGTGCCACCAGCCGGCCCCCGGTCGAGAACGCCGGGAGGAGGTCCGCCTTCGCCAGGGTCGCGGTCCTGGCGAGGAGCGCGGCGTCGAGGACCAACACCGCCGCGGTCAGCACCGGCAGCTGCGCCAGGACCCGCACGCCACGACGGTCTGCGACCTCGCGGCGCTGGCCCCGCCAACCGACCACCTGCGCCACCGCCGCCAGGTCAGCGCCGAGGGTTCGCCAGGCGTGGCGAACCCAGTCACCCAGCTCCATGGTGCCCTCTGCGA
>JBFINV010000075.1:0-9013 GCA_041611015.1 Acidimicrobiales bacterium
ACCATGCGGGCCTGATCGGCGGTCACCGACTCGAGCTCGGCCAACAGCTCCGGGTCTCGAGCAGCGGCGCCGTCGCTGCGCCGGGCCGCAGCCGCAATTGCGTCCACGTGGTCGACGCTCAGCGCCCCGGAGGCGAGCTGGTCGGCGATGTGGGCGTTGTCGGCCACCGCTCGGGCCCGGTTGACCCGGCGGCGCTGCTCGCCCTTGGACACGCCCGTCTCGCCGGCGATGCGGAATGCGGTGCGGGTCGAGCCTTTGGCGTGGGGGTCGCCGACGACGGTGGCTGCCAGCGCCCGAGCGTCACCGGCGGCCAGTCGGCGGCGGATCCGTTCGGTGATCTTCAGCCGGGTCCGGGCCTCGAGGGAATCCACCCAGGCGAAGACCACCTCGAGGGCGGCCTCGCCTTGCGGTCCGGACGGGGCCTCGCATGCCGAGTCGAACCTGTGTTCGAACATGCCCCCACCTTACGAACCCCCTATGACAGCCATGATCGTCCTGCCGAAGCCGGAAGGGCATCGAGGTTTGGGGCTTGCGGCGACGTCTCAGCCGGGCCCGGACCGCGGCGTCGCCGGTACGATCGTCGGCCATGAGCGAGGCTCTCGAACGGCTCTGGGCGGGCTGGCGCAGCGGCTACGTCTCCGGGGAGCAGGACGGACGGGTGCCGCCCGGTGAGGGATCGCTGTTCGAGCGCATCCTGGCCAGCGGTCTGCCCGATCGGGAGAGCTACGTGGTGGCACGCAGCGAGCACTGCGCCGCCATCCTCAACGTCTACCCGTACGGCACCGGCCACGTGATGGTCCTGCCCCAGCGGGCCGTTCCGGACCTGCTCGACCTGAGCGACGAGGCCCACATGGACCTGTGGTCGATGGTGCGCGACGCCGTGATCGCCATACGCACCGCATACCAACCCGACGGGATGAACGTGGGGGCCAACCTCGGGCGGGCCGGCGGCGCCAGCATCCCCGACCACCTCCACATCCACTGCGTTCCCCGCTGGACGACGGACACCACGTTCCTGACCTCGATCGCCGAGGCCCGGTCGCTGCCCGAGCCGCTCGACCTCACCTGGGAGAAGCTACGGGCCGCCTGGCCAGCGTGATGGGCCAGCCGGAGGGCGCCGATAGCGTCGACCCCGTGCCCGAGGACGACGACACCGCGGTGGACGACACCGCGCTGGACGCCACGGCAGCGGTGGACGACGGCGAGCTGGACGAGGCCGCCGGGGACACGCTGCCCGCTGACCTCGACGTCACTGGGCTGGTGGGGCCCTACGAGTTCCCGAACAACAGCAAGCGGCGCATCGCGTCGGTGCTCTACGTGGTGATCGGTGCCATCTGCATCTGGCTGGGCTTCGCCGTCGAGTCGCCGCTGGTGAACGGTGGCCTGGCGGTCGTGGGGGTGGGGCTGGTGCTCTGGGCCGTCTACGGGTTCGCGGTCGCGGTCGACACCGAGGTGGACGAGACCGACGCCCTGGTTGCCGCAGCACGCACCGTGGGCTTCCCGCCCGGGCACGCCTCGGCGCAGATGGGCTGGCGCGGTTGGCGCAGCCGCCCGGTGTGGCGGATCCTGCTGTACTCCGACGAGGAGCAGCCTCGCTACCGGGCCCTGGTGCTGGTCGATGGCGTGGACGGCCGGGTCATCGAGCACTTCGTCGAGGACAACCCCGAGGACTGGTCGGAGTACTGACGGGCCGGCGCAGCCCGGTCGGAGGGGTTAGTGTTGGCCCGCGGGGTTCGGGCGGGGCTTCCTGTGTTGCGGCCTGTCCGGTTCCGCTGGGCATCATCAAGGAGGAAGCTCATGTTCAGGCAAGCCTTGGCCATTCTCGGCGTGACTGCGCTGGTGTTTGCCCTGTCGGCCTCACCGGCGGTGGCGGCACCCAACGACGGCAACGGCAACAAGTTCGTCGTCGACGAGACCTTCGGACCCTTCCCTGTCGGGTGCGGCGATGTCGAGGTGACCATCGAGTTCGTGGCCCAGTTCAGGGAGCGACAGAAGGGCCGGAACGTATTCCTCGCGACTTTCGCGGTGAGGGCGGTCTACATGAACGGCGCGGGCGAGACCTGGGTGTTCCAGGACCGCGGTGCCGATCGGGGTTATCTGGTCGACGGCGAGCTGCACATCGCCATCACGGGACGATCAGGGTTCGGCAACATCGGACGCCTCGTCTTGAAGAACCCGGGTCCCGGCGAGGAGATCATCTTCCAGAAGGGCCAGCCGATCGTGCCGGACCTCGAGGCGTGTGAACGGCTCGCGTAGTCGGCCGTGAAACGAGCGATGGGCCCCGGGGTCGGGGCTCATCGCTGCAGGCTGCGGATCTCGCTGATCCGGCGACGACCATCCGCCGGACCAGTCCTCAGCCGTCGCCGAGGATGCTGGCGAGAGTGGCCAGGTCGACGCTTCCCCCGGTGATCAGGCAGACCGAGGCGCCACGCTCCTCGAACGGCACCCGCAGGGCGCCAGCCAGGGCGAGGGCTCCGGCGCCCTCCACGACCAGCTTGTGGTGCCCGGCCAGGAGCCGAATCGCGTCCTCCAGCTCCGTCTCGGAGACGACCACCACGTCGTCGATCACCCGCTGCAGCAGGGGGAAGATCTCGTCGACGATGACCGGGAGGGAGATGTCGCTGATGGAGGGACCCATGTCCACCCAGGTCGGTTTCCCGGCCTCCAGGGCGGCGACGAGCGCCGGGCAGGACTCGGGCTGCACCGCCACCAGCCGGACCTCCCTCGCGGCGGTCAGCAGCGCCGACCCGATGCCAGCGGCGAGCCCGCCGCCACCGACCGGGACGAAGATGGTCTCGACCTCCGGGAGGTCCTGGAGCACCTCCACTCCGAGGGTGGCGTTGCCGGCCAGCATCGCCGGATCGACCCAGGGGTTGAGGTACGGGCCGGGCTCGGTCTCCCAGCCGGCCGAGAAGATGTAGTCGAGCAGCTCGTCGAAGGGCATGGGGACGGGCTCGACGCCGTACTCCCGGATCGCCTCGAGCTTGCCCGGCGGCGTCGAGTCCGGGAGCAAGGTACGCGCCGGGCACCCGAAGTGCCGGGCTGCGAGGCCCAACGCCTGGGCGGTGTTGCCTGCACTGTGGGTGCAGAGCCCAAGGGCCCTCGCTGCCGGCTCCAGCTGGCTCACCCAGTGGTACACCCCACGGATCTTGAAGGAGCCGATCTCCTGGAGGGTCTCGAGCTTGAGGTGAATCCCGTCGACGTCCGCGGTCGGCCCCATCTGCCGCAGCGGAACCGTCGGCGTCCGTCGCACTCGGGCTCGCCTGGCCAGATCCGCCACTGCGGCATCGATCATGGCAGCCGGCACCGGCTCGACCACCGGTCCTCCCCAACCCGTCGGGCCCGAAGCGCGCTCTGCCGGGGGCCGGGAGGTCACCCCACCGACGATACGACGTCGCCGGGTCAGGTGGGCTTGGTGGCGAGGATGTAGTGGGTCGCGTTCCGGAATGCACGGGGCGCGGCCGGGTCGGGCCACATCCGCTCCTGCACCGCCGCCTTCGCCTCCTGGCGGACGGCGGGTTCGAGCGTTGCCGTGGTCACCCCGGCGAGGGCGTCCCAGGCCGACTCGAAGTCCCCGAACTCGAACCCGGGGAACTCCTTCTCCAACCGGGTCTCCAGGCCGGCGTCGGACAGCTCGGCCAGGAACGGGCGCGGGTCTGCCATCGAGCCCGGTCCCACGCCCTTCACCGGGGGCGGAGAGGCGAACCCTCCGGCGGTGACCTGGAACGCCACGATGTCGTTCTCCTCGGGGCCGGACCAGACCGCGCCGACGAAGCGCCCGCCCGGCCGGAGCACCCGGCTGATCTCGCGAGCGGCCTCCGCACGGTCGATGACGTACATGAGGCTCAGCGACGCGAGGACGACGTCGGCTCCGTCGTCGTCGCACGGGATCGCCTCCGCCCCGCCCTCGCGGAAGTCGATGTGGAGCGGTGCGATGTCCTTGGCCCGACGTCGGGCCGCGTCGAGCATCTCCGGGCTGATGTCGAGCGCGATCACCTCGCCATAGGGCGCAACCGCGGCCGCGGCCAGGATCGCGACCGCTCCGGTGCCTGTGCCGAGATCCAGCGCAACCTCACCGGGCGCCAGCGATGCGTACGCAAGCAGATGGTCGATCACCGGCACGAAGCGCTGGTCGATCTCGCGCTCGTACACGTCGGCCATCTGGTCCCACACCTCGACCTGCCACTGGTGCGGATCCTGCGCCATGGGAGCCCCCCTCCGACGAACGCAGCACCGACCTTAGGGGCCGCACCGGGCTCGCTCCAGCAGGACACAGTCCGGCCCGTGTGGGGATCTCGGGCCGGCCGTCAGCGCCCGGAGGCTTCCAGCTCTCGGGGTAGCACCAGCCAGGTCAGCGTGGCGTGGCCGGGCCCGATGTCGGCCCACGGCGCATCGAGGTCGAGGCGAGCCAGGGCCGCCGTCGGGAAGCGGACGCGTGAGCCGGTGAGGATGGCGATCAGATCCGACCAGGTGGGCTCGTGGCCCACCACCAGGACCGTCTCGGACGCTTCGTCGAGCTCCCGCAGCTCGTCCACCACCGCGCCCACGCCGTGGCCGTAGAACCGGTCCACGATCCTGACCGGGCAGGTGGTCCCGGCCGCCGCCATGACCCGTTCGAGTGTGTCCTGGGCCCGCCTCGCCGGCGAGGTCAGGGCGAGCGTGGGCTCGGGACCGACCTCGGCCAGGTGGCGCCCGATCGCCGTGGCTGCTCGGCGCCCCCGCCTGGCGAGCGGGCGGTCGATGTCCGCGCCGTACTCGATGTCCCAGTCGGACTTGCCGTGGCGCAGCACCAGCAGCGTGGGCACGGAACGCATGGATAGTGCATCGCAGCCGGCTCGACGAAACCATCAGCTGTCCGGGATCTGGATCAGCGCCAGCCGCGACCCCGTGACCAGGTAGAACGGGCGAAACCAGCTGGGTTCGCATTTCGATTGTGTGACTTTTCGCGACCACGCGCCCGCTCGGGCGTCATGTGCCGCATCGGAGCAGAAGAAATGGAGCATTCCGATGTTGGCTGACATCTCGTTCTCACAGAGCTTCCAGGACATGTTCGATGACCTGGCCACCTTCATCCCGAAGCTGGTCGCGGCCATCGTGATCTTCGTCATCGGGTGGATCGTGGCGAAGGTCCTGAAGAATCTGATCCACAGGGGGCTCGCCAAGCTCGGCGTCGACAACCTGGTCGACCGCAGCGGCCTCGGCGCACCGCTGGAGCGGGCCGGGTTCGCGGACTCGGCACTGCTGCTGGCGCGTGTGGTCTACGTCGGGTTGATGCTGATCGTGCTGCAGCTGGCAATCGACGTGCTCGACATCACCGCGATCGAAGACGTCCTCGACGACATCATCGACTTCATCCCCAAGCTCTTCGTCGCCATCATCATCATCTTCCTCACCGGTGCCATTGCCCGCTTCGTCAGCGAGCTCGTCGGCGGCCTCACCGAGGGCCAGAGCTGGGGCAACCTGGCGACGAACGTCGCTGCCGGCGCCATCTGGGTCATCGGCCTGTTCGCGGCCCTCGACCAGATCGAGGTGGCCCAGGACGTGGTCGACACCCTGTTCACCACCCTGGTGGGCGCGCTGGCGCTGATCCTGGTGATCAAGTTCGGCGTGGGCGGCATCTGGGCCGCTCGGGACCGCTTCTGGCCGGCGTTCTACGACAAGGTCACCGATGTGAGCGCCGACCGCTCGCAGCCGCCGGCAACCACCGGCCGCCCCGACGACACCCAGTTCCGCAGCCCCGAGTGAGCTGCCCGGCCCCGACGACGGGCTCGACGACGAGCCCGCGCCGGGTGCCGATCGCGATTCGGCGCAGGGGTTGATCGGCGCTCGATCCACGGGTCACGCCATCCGTGGCGAACCGTCCATCGGAGGGAGGTCCACGGTCGGGTCCGACCCATACAGGTGGTCGAGCCCGAATCGCCGGGTGATCGCCAGGAGCCGTTCGGCTTCGTCCATCGGCACGGCGCTGCGCCAACTCCCGAGCTTCCCGATGTGGTCCGCGCCGCGGAACGACGTGACCGACGGGCGGGTCAGGGCCTCGCCTCGCGGCAGCTCCACCGCACAGAGCTCCTCGATCGAACGCAGGTGCGGCTCGGGTTCCGCGAGCAGGTCCTCGTAGCGCAGCGCCAGGCCCCGGTCGAGGGGGAAGAGGGAGAGGGCGACCGCGTTCTCGACGCACCAGATCACCACGTGCGAGCCGAGGGGGGCCGGTTCCTGGTCGAGCGCGTCGAGCCCGATCGCGGCGAGCGCCGACAGCCAACCTCCCACGCTGCTCGCGGCTTCCCGGAGCTCGTCGACCGCGCCCGCGGTGTCCCACCACTCGCCTTCCCCCTGCTCCAGCTCGGCTCGCGAGACTGCCACCTCGATCGGGTGTCGGATGAGAAGGATCACCGGCATCTCCGGGGCGACGGCCCGAACCAGCGGCAACACCCCCGGTCGGATGTCCTTGACCACGCGGCGGGCGAACACCCCGTCGGGCTGGAACACGTTCACCCAGTCGTCGTTGACCGTGCCCGACAGCGCCTGGCGCAGCATCCGTCGCAGCTCCGGGTCATCGGCGTCCTGGGCCCGAAAGTGCGGCGATCCCGGCAATGCGGACTGGTGGTGCAGAGGCTCGAAGACCAATCGCGCTCCGAGGGCGTCACGCAGCAGCTCGGCGACCCAGGTGGTCCCGCTGCGGGCGCTCCCTGTGACGTAGATGGCCCGCCGGGGCGTGCGCAGCGGGTCGATGACGCCGCCCAGGCGGCTCCGCAGGTATCGGAGCGGTCTCGACATCGGCCGCACGCTACCGGGCCCCGACGTCGCTGAGCGGCCGCACGCTACTGGGCCCCGACGTCGCTGAGCGTCCGCTCGTTTTGCCGGCCCGGCTCGCTCGTGCCATCGTGAAAAGGTCGACGTCGGAGGGGGTATCGATGGACGTCTTGAAAAATCACTGGGTCACCCTGCTCGCCTTGGTGGGCGCGGCATTCCTCCTGGTCACCGGGATCACGATGCTCGCCACCGGTGGGGAAGACGGGGAGACGGGGATACGGGTCTTCGGCGCCTTCAGCGTGGTTGCCGGCGTGGCCACCCTCGTCGGGCTGCAGGCCATGCGAACGGGCTCGCTCGACGTCTCGATCGCTCGGGCGCTGGTGATCATCGGCATGGTCTGGCTCGGGGCCGGGTTCTGGTGGTTCGTGTTCCTGCCGCCGATCCTCGCCATCGCCGTTCTCTACTTCGGGATCTACCGCCAGCGCCTCCCGGAGGAGCTGGCCTCGACCTGACGACCCCCAAATTTGTGGCTGAAAGCGCGAAAAAGTGCACGATCCAGCCCAAATTTGGCAAACGGAGGGGTGGGGCGGGCGGCTAGCAGGTCCGCAGCACGCCGACGTGCTCGGTGGCCGAGATGATCAGGCGGGCCGGATCGGGATCCAGGCTCGATCGCGACGGCGACTGGTAGTAGTGGGCGTCGGCCTCGGCGAACGGACCGGGGCCGGGCCAGCCCACGACCCAGACGAACCGGTCCGCAGCAGGGATCGTCCAAGCTCCCACGACCACGAAGCCGGCCGCCTCCCGTAGCGGCTTCACCCCGGCCACCCATTCCTGGGCGAACTGCTCGACCCGCCCGGGCAAGATGAGGTAGTCGCGCAGCTGGTATTCGATGACCCGAGCCTACGAGGGCGGCCGATCGCGTGCCGGACGGTGACCGGCGGCCGGGTGTTCGGCAGCGCACTAGTGTCGCGGCGCAGGCCGAAGATCGGGCCACGCGCCCGGAGACCAGGGGGTTGAGGCCATGCGGATGATGTTGCGTTTCGATGTGCCGGTCGAGACCGGCAACGACGGGATCAGGGACGGGACGCTCCCGAAGACCCTGCAGAAGGTGATGGAGGCGGTCCATCCCGAGGCGGCGTACTTCCTGGCGAACGAGGGTCAGCGCTGTGGCCTGATCTTCTTCGACCTGGACGACGTCTCCAAGATCCCCTCCATCGCCGAACCCTTGTTCATGAACCTGAACGCAGCCGTGGAGTTCACCCCGGTGATGAACCAGGACGATCTGGAGAAGGGGCTGGCAGCCGTCCACTGACAGCAGGCGACGTGCTCGGACGTGGCCGCAGGGCTTGAATGGAGTGATGCAGGACCGCACCGTCGGCTGGACCCGGATGGAGCACGGCACGGCCGCGGACTACCGCTACCTCGACCAGCTCTACAGCCAGCACACGTCCGAGCACCTCGTCGACCACCTCTTCGCCACCTTCGGGCTCCTCGCGGGGCCCACCCTCGGGTACCAGATCGATCGAGCCCGTCACTGCCGCCAGTCCGCGACCCGGGCGCTGCGCAACGGCGAGCCCGTCGACCTGGTCGTCGCCGCGCTCCTCCACGACATCGGCGACGTGCTCTCGCCGGCGAACCACAGCGCGGTGGCGGCCGCGATCCTGGCGCCGTACGTGGACGAGGAGACCACCTGGGTGGTGGGCCACCACGGGCTCTTCCAGGGCTACTACTACTTCCACCACCTCGGCGGGGACCGGGACGCGCGCGAGATCCACCGCGACTCCCCGTACTACGACCGCTGTGTGGACTTCTGCGCCAACTACGACCAGAACTGCTTCGACCCGGCCCACGACGATCTACCGCTCGAGGAGTTCCGACCGCTGCTGGTCGAGGTCTTCTCGCGTCCGTCCAGGCTGGCGATGGAGGCCCGATGACCGCAGTGACCGGGCCCAGTACCGGAGCCGTCGACGTCGAGCGCTACTGGCGCGACGGCTTCTTGTTCCCGCTCCGCGTCGTCGACGCCGAGCAGGCCCAGCAGTGGCGCGCCGAGCTCGAGGCGACCGAGGCCGAGTGGAGCGTCCCGGGCCGACTTCCGGCGCCGTTCGCCGACTACGCCAGAGTTGGCTTCCACGTGGTGTGCGCGACCGCCGCTCGCATCGCCCAGGACGACCGCGTGCTCGACGTGATCGAGGCCGTGCTCGGGCCGGACCTGATGGTCTGGGCTGCAGAGCTGATCGTCAAGGAGCCCCACAGCCCCAAGGTG
>JBFINV010000076.1:0-9008 GCA_041611015.1 Acidimicrobiales bacterium
CCGGCGCCTCCGGCGCAGCCGCAAGCCGACAAGCGTCGGCTTGCGGATCAAGAAGGCAGGAAGCGACCGCAGAGCGGCCAGGCGCCGCCCTGGCCGTAGCCGGACCCCCGCAAGGCGTACAGGTAGCGGGCCCGGGCGTCCTGCTCCTCGGGCGGCGCATCCGAGGGCAGGCCCGAGCCCCCCATGTCCACCCAGGTAACGATGTTGAACTGGTACGCGCCGTAGTAGCTGTTGCCGGTGTTGATCTCGTAGTTGCGGGTCGATTCGCAGAAGCGCAAGCGATCCCATTGCTCAGCGGTGGGCTCGACCCGGCCGTAACGGGCCATGAGCTCGTCGGCGGCCCGGTGGATCTCGGCGATGCTCATCACCCACTCGGCCTGCTCGAGGGCCCGCTCGGCGTCGACGATCTGTTGCTCGGCCCGCTCGATGACCCCCGCCATCCGGTCGATCTCAGCGGCCAGGTCGAGGGCGTCCTGTGACGCCTGGGCTCGCAGCTCGGCGTAGTCCTCCTGGGTCCTGGCGACGGCCTCGGCGCTCTCGCTCAACAGAGTGGTCCGGAAGGCGAAGTCGACAGCAGTTGCTGCGTCCAGCATGTACAGCATCTCGCTGATGCTTCCCCCGCTCACGTAGGCCTCGACGGCCAGGCGGCGGGCCCGTTCCTGGGCTGCCTGGAGCTCCGACGCGATCACCAGCGTGTCCGCGGCCTTGGCCTCCTCGCTCACCCGCAACGACACCAGCCGCTCCTCGGCTTCCACCAGCGCGTCGCGGGCGTCGAGGAGGCGGACCTGGGCGTCGGCGAGCTGGCGGGCGGCCTCCTCGGCGTCGCGCCAGGGGGGACGATGCCCGTCCTCGCCGAGCGCCGCCGGCAGCACCCCCAGGATCAGGAGCGCGACGACTGCGGCAGCGGGCCACCGGCGCCGAGCCGGACCGACGATCGGGCGAACTGCGCGGGGCCGCCACGGGTCAGAGCCGTACTCCGTCCGCATAGCAGGGCACAGCCTTGTGGACCGGGTGCCGGGACGCAAGCCATGTGACCACGGCCGGCGCCGAGCGACCCGCCGGGGTCGGAGGGCGACCGGTATGGTCCCATGGTGCCCGAGGGACACACCATCCACCGCCTGGCCCGAGACCTCGGCGCCGACCTGACCGACGCCCCGGTTCGGGCCAGCTCGCCCCAGGGTCGGTTCTCGGAAGGGGCGGCCCGCCTCGACGGCACCACCACCGAGGGTTGCGAGGCCTGGGGGAAGAACCTCTTCGTCACCAGCTCCGCTGGCGATGTCCTCCACATCCATCTCGGTCTGATCGGCAAGATGGTCCCCCGGTCCCCGGACACGGCCCCCGGCGACACCGTGCGCCTGCGCCTCGAGGGCCGCGAGCGCGCCTGGCACCTCACCGGTCCCCAGACGTGCGCGCTGATCTCGCCCGACGAACGGGACCTGATCGTCACCGAGCTGGGCCCCGACCCGCTGCGTCGGGGCCCAGGCCGCCGATCGAGGTTCGTCGAGCGATTTCGCGCCACCCGGCGCCCGGCGGGCGCGGCGCTGCTCGATCAGCGGATCGTGGCCGGCATCGGCAACGTGTACCGGGCCGAGCTGCTCTTCCTCTCCGAGATCCACCCGGAGCGCCCTGCTGCAGAGATCGAGGCCGACGCCGCCGGCGAGCTCTGGGACCTCACGGTCGAGCAGCTGCGTCGAGGTCTGGACTGGAACCGCATCGTGACCGTGCGCGAGGACGACGTCGGTCGCCGGGTGACCCGTCGCATCCGGCGTCACGACGCGCTCTACGCATACAAGCGGACGGGCCAGCCCTGCCGGCGCTGTCGGACCCCCATCGAGGACCGGAAGATCGCCGCTCGCACCATCTGGTTCTGCCCCACCTGCCAGGCGGCCTGAGGTGACCGGGTCCGGTCCCCTCGACGCCCTGGTGCTGGTGTCCTTCGGCGGACCCGAGGGCCCCGACGACGTCGTCCCGTTCCTCGAGAACGTCACCGCCGGACGGGGGATCCCGAGAGAGCGGCTCACCGAGGTCGGCGCCCACTACCACTTGTTCGGAGGGGTGAGCCCCATCAACCAGCAGAACCGCGAGCTCATGGTGGCGCTGCGCGTGGAGCTCGATCGGTCCGGGATCGACCTGCCGCTCTACTGGGGGAACCGGAACTGGCACCCGATGCTGGCGGACACGCTCGCCGAGGTGGCCGCCGCCGGTCACCGCCGGATCCTCGCCATCGTCACCTCCGCCTTCGGCTCCTACTCCGGGTGCCGCCAGTACTCGGAGGACCTCGACGCCGCAGCACGTGAGGTGGGCGCCCCGCTGCAGATCACCAAGTCCCGGCCGTACTGGAACCATCCCGGGTTCCTCGACGCCATGGTCGAACGCATCACCGAAGCCCTGGGCCGCCTGGAGCCGCAGCGCCGTCGCCGGGCCCGGCTGGTGTTCACCGCCCACTCGGTGCCCAGCGCCTGGACGGCGACGTCGCCCTACGTCGAGCAGCTGCAAGCCGCCTCTGCCTGGCTGGCGACCCAGACCGCACCGGACCTGGCCTGGGACCTCGTCTATCAGAGCCGCAGCGGGCCGCCCCGGATCCCCTGGCTGGAACCCGACGTCAACGACCACCTCGAGGGGCTGGCCGCCGCTGGCGTCGACACCGTCGTCCTGGTCCCGCTGGGCTTCGTCTCGGACCACATGGAGGTGGTCTACGACCTCGACACCGAGGCCGCGGCCACAGCAGAGCGCCTGGAGCTGACGATGGTGCGTGCCAGGACCGTGGGAACCCACCCTGCCTTCGTCGCAGCCCTGCGCCAGCTGGTCGAGGAGGCGCTCGGTGTGGGGCCGGCGCTTGCCGCGATCGGCAAGCCCTGGCCCAGCCCCTGCCCGTCCCGTTGTTGCGTGCGGCCGGTGACGAAGCCCTAGGCCAGAGGCCTCAACAACCCTCCCGGCTGGCCGACAGGAGATGGTCAGCGGATTGGGGTGGCGAAAGCGTCGGGGGACCGCCCCGGGGCCAGCCCCAGCGGAGGGACGAGATGAAGTCAAGGAATCGCAGCATGCTGGGTGTGTTCGCCGCGGTGCTGCTGGCTCTGGTCGGCGGTCTGCTCCTCTGGCAGAACTCCGACAGCGAGGAGTCGGAGGCCCAGGTCGAACCCCCCGTCGAGGAGCGCCAGGTCCTGGTCGCGGCCCGAGACATCGAGGCCGGTGAAGCCGCATCGACGCTCAGCGACAACGCCTATGCCTTCGTGCGCCTGGACTCGATCCCCGTCGATCAGGTCAACGCCGGGGCCCTGACCTCGGTCGACGACCTGAAGGACCTCGCCCTGGGCCGCAACGTCACCGCCCGCCGCATCCCGAGCGGCGTCGCCCTGACGCTGGCCGACTTCGTGGTCCCGGGCCAGCAGGAGACCAGCGCCCTGCCCGACGTCGACGAGAACCTCTTCGAGATCACCACCGCTCTCGAGCCCCAGCGCGCGCTCGGCGGCAACCTGCGCGCCGGTATGACCGTCGCCGTCGTCGGTTCCTTCGACGCCGAGGGCGAGTCGCCGGGCGAGACCGTGGTGATCCTGGAGTCCGTCCAGATCACCAACGTGCAGGCCGAGCGGCTGTTCAGCGAAGAGCAGCTCTCCCGCGACCCGCTCGCCCCGTCGCTGGCGCCGACCAGCCGACTGTTCGTCACCTTCGGCGTCCCCGTCGAGGACCTGGAGCGGCTCACCTACGGCATCGAGTTCGGCCGCATCTGGATCGCCCGCCAGGGCCCCGAGGCCAGCATCGACGAGTCGGAGGTCCGCAGCCGTGAAGGCGTCGTGATCTCCCTGGCCACCGGTGAAGGGGGCACGAGCACCGTGTCCACCGGCGACGGCGGAGCAGAGGACGCAACCGACCCCAGCGCCGTGAGCGAGGACACCGGGGAGGGCTGATGGCTCTGGGGCGCCGGAACAAGCAGCAGCCCGGCGGGGACGACACCGGCGCCGAGGCTGCCATCGACGAGCCCACCAGGCCGTCCACATCGCTCCCGATCGCCGGTCGGGTCGAGCCTGCCGACACTCCGGCCGGCGACGACCTGCCGGCGGCACCGGAGCCGTCGAGCACCTGGACCACCGAGCTCGACCAGCCGCCCCCCCGGCGCGCGGCCCCGCCGGTCGACGCCGGCTCGACGGCCACCCACGCCCGTCCCGAGCCCGACCCGGCCAGCGCGCCCGCCGAGGCCCCGCTGCCGGTGGCGCGGGACAGCCATCCGGAGGTGGTCGAGGACAACGACGACCTGCTGCCGGTGCGGTTGGAGTCCCCCCAGCTCGCGCCCCACCTGCGGGACCTGAAGATCCGCGCCCAGGACGCGCTCATCGAGCGCATGGGCACCCGGCTCTACGACCGCACCCTCACCGAGGAGCAGATCGAGAGCTACGTGATGACCGAGCTCGGCGGCTGGCTCTTCGAGGAGGACGCCCGCATCAGCGACAGCGAGCGCGAGCAGCTGAGCGCCGAGCTCCTCAACGACGTGCTCCGCCACGGACCGATCGAGCCGTTCCTCCAGGACGAGGGCATCTCGGAGATCATGGTCAACGGCCTGAAGACGATCTACGTCGAGCGCAACGGCAAGCTCATCCGCACGGCCTCCCACTTCCTGACCGAAGCCCACCTGCGCCAGGTCATCGAGCGCATCGTCTCCAAGGTGGGCCGCCGGATCGACGAGTCCTCGCCGATGGTCGACGCCCGGCTGCCCGACGGCTCCCGGGTCAACGCCGTCATCCCCCCGCTGGCCGTCGACGGCCCCAGCCTCACCATCCGGAAGTTCACCAAGGAAGCCCTGGGCGTCGACGACCTCATGAGCTTCGGCACCCTGTCACCGCGCTCGATCGAGTTCTTGGCCGCATGCGTGCGGGGCCGCATGAACGTCCTGGTCTCGGGAGGCACCGGCACCGGCAAGACCACCCTGCTGAACGTGCTGTCGAACTTCATCCCCGAAGAGGAGCGCATCGTGACCCTCGAGGACGCGGTCGAGCTGCAGCTCCACCAGGAGCACCTGGTCCGCCTCGAGAGCCGCCCGCCGAACGTGGAGGGCAAGGGCCAGATCACCATCCGGGACCTGGTTCGCAACTCGCTGCGGATGCGCCCCGACCGGGTGATCATCGGCGAGTGCCGGGGTGGGGAGGCCCTCGACATGCTCCAGGCCATGAACACCGGCCACGACGGGTCCCTCTCGACGTTGCACGCCAACGGGCCGCGCGACGCCCTGGCCCGTCTGGAGACCCTCTGCCTCATGGCCGGGATGGACCTGCCGGTGCGGGCCATCCGCGAGCAGATCGCGTCGGCGGTCGACCTGCTGGTCCACGTGGCTCGGCTGCGTGACGGTTCCCGACGCGTGACCCATGTGAGCGAGGTGGTCGGCATGGACGGCGACGCCATCGCCCTGAGCGACATCTTCACGTTCGACTTCGACGCCGGCGTCGACATCGACGGTCACTACGTGGGCGCCCTCGAGCCAACCGGCCTGGTCCCGTTCCTGCTCACCAAGTTGCGTGAGCACGGCGAGGACATCGGCCTCGACATCTTCGAGCTCGAGGACGAGCCCGTTGGAGGTGCGGCATGACCCGCGTCCGTCACCTGCTGTGCGCAGTGCTGGCCTCGGCGCTGATGACCGGGCTCGCCGCAGCGCCGGCGCTGGCCCAGGAGCCCGAGACCGCGCCGACGACGGGGCCCGAGACCCGGACCGGCGAGGAGCTGCCCGGCCCCATCGACCTCGGCGAGAACGTAGTGGTCGACGAGGACGGAACCGTCCGCTGGACGGTCCCCACCGACACCGACACCGCCGAGAACCCCGAGACCGGTCCCACCCCCGCCGCGGGTGACGGTGTCGCCGGGACCGGCGACGTCGACCAGGGCGGCGAGGGCGGCGATCCCGCCGGCGCCGGCAACCCGGCCCCTGGGGGCGGGGACCGCAACGACCCGCTGAACCGGGAGGACGCGGCGGGGACCGGGAGCAGCCTGGCGTTGATCCTGGCGATCGCTGGCGGAGCCGCAGTGCTCCTGGTCGCCGGGCTCTTCCTGCTCCGGCTGCGAAAGCAGCGCCGTGAGGAGCTCGACGTGGTCGAAGACCCGATCGACCCCCTCGCCAACGAGCGCTTGGCCGGCGAGTTCCCCGACCCCGTCGTCGCCGAGCCCGCCTACGCAGGCGCGAGCGACGCCGGTGCCTACGAGGAGGGTGGGGCGGCCTACGCCCAGTACGCCGACCCGGCCTACGCCGCCGGGGACCTGCACGAGCTCCCGGCGCCCGGCAGCAGCAAGCTGGACCAGCTGCGGGCCTCCATGGTCAGCCTCGCCGACAAGGGCCTCGCCGACGCCGGCAAGGACCGGCTGGTGGCGAAGAAGCTCGAGGCCGCCGGGTCGAAGATGCGACCGGGCGAGTGGCTGGTGATGACCATCGGCGGCACCCTGGCCGGGTTCTTCGGGGCGTCGTTCGCGCTGGGATGGCTGATCGGCGGCTTCGCCGCGGCGCTCACCGCCATCGGCTTCTGGATGTATCTCTCCGCGAAGGAGAGCTCCCGCCAGAAGGCCTTCGCCGAGTCGCTCCCCGAGACCCTGCAGCTGATCGCCGGCAGCCTGCGCGGCGGCCTCAGCATGATGCAGTCGATCCAGACCGTCGCCGACGAGGCCGACGAGCCCACCGCCGAGGAGTTCCAGCGGATCGTGACCGAGACCCGCCTCGGGCGGGACCTGGCGGTGAGCTTCCGGGATCTGTCGTCCCGGATGGGCAGCAAGGACTTCGAGTGGGTCGTGACCGCCATCGAGATCCATCGCGAGGTCGGTGGCGACCTGGCGGGGATCCTGGATCGGGTCAGCGACACCATCCGCGCCCGCAACCGGGTCCGGGGCCAGGTCAAGGCCCTGAGTGCCGAGGGCCGGGTGTCGGGCATCATCTTGTTCATCCTCCCGCCGGCAATGGTGGGCGCCATCTCGGTCCTCAACCGCGAGTACCTCAACGAGATGCTCAACGAGACCGAGGGCCAGGTGATGCTGATCATCGCCGGCGTCCTGCTCCTCGCCGGCGGGGCCTGGCTGAAGCGACTGGCCCGGTTCGTGTACTGAGGCCTGGAGGGACGCGCTCATGAACATCGTCATCGGACTGGCGGCCTGCGGCGGCGCCCTCGGCGTGCTGATCTGGGCCCTCAGCGGCCAGCGCCAGCCCGCGGGCGGCGTTCCCGACGCCAACATGCACCACCGGGAGCTGCTGCCGTCGGGTTTCCAGCGGGTGATGCTCCCGATCCTCTCGAAGGCCGGCCGGCACATCGCCCGGGCGCTGCCGCCGGGACGGTTGCAGGCGCTGCGGCGCAAGATCATCCACGCCGGGCTGCAGATGAGCTGGAACGTGGAGAAGGCGATGGCCTTGAAGGTCCTCGGCACCGCAGCCGGCGTCGGGGCCGCGGTCGGACTGTTGGCGTACGAGCGCAGCAACCTGATGATCGTCGGCGCGGCCCTCTTCGTGGTGTGCGGCTACCTGTCGGTGGACTACTACCTGGACAAGACCGCTGGCGCCCGCCAGCTCGACATCCAGCAGTCGCTCCCCGACGTGCTCGACCAGATAACCGTCTGCGTGGAGGCAGGTCTCGGATTCGACGCAGCCCTGCACCGCTGCGCCCTCACCAACGACAACCCGCTCGGCGACGAGCTGGGACGCACCCTGCAGGACATCCGGTTGGGCGTGCCCAGGGCCCAGGCTCTGCACAGCCTGCTGGACCGGACCGACGTGCAGGACCTCCGCCTGTTCGTGCGAGCCCTGGTCCAAGCGGAGCGCTCCGGCATCCCCATCGCCCGGGTGCTGCAGGTCCAGGCCGACGAGGTGCGGGAGAAGCGCCGCCAAGCTGCCGAGGAGCGGGCCATGAAGCTGCCCGTGCTGTTGATCCTGCCGCTGGTGCTCTGCATCCTGCCGTCGCTGTTCACCGTGATCATGGGTCCCGCAGTCCTGCGGATGATCAACGAAGGGGCCGTGTGAACCAAGGGCCGGCCCTCTTCGAGGTGCCGTCCCGGAACCCGCGACGGCGAACCTGCTCGGCCCAAGCCGAGCGCGGCGCGGCCGCAGTGGAGGCCGGCATCGTCAGCCTCATCGTGTTCATCCTCTTCTTCGGGATCCTGGAGTTCGGGTTGTTGTGGCGGAACATCAACGTGATCTCCGACGCGGCCCGGGAAGGGGCTCAGGAGGCCTCGCAGCTCACCAGGATCGACACCTACCACCAAGACGCCATGGACATGATCGCCCTGCGGCTCGAGGGGCTGCCTCGCGGCGATGCCACCCACGTCACCATCTTCAAGGCCGACCCGGCGACGGCGAAGCCCGCCAACGGCCAGGACGTCCTGACGTGCACCGCGGACTGCTACCGCTTCGAGTACAACCCGGCAACGGACGTCTGGGACCTGGATCCGTCGGCATCCTGGCCCGCCGCCAACCATCAGACCTGCGACTACGTGGGCGTCCACGTGCTCGGCGGCTACGACTGGCTCACCGCGTTCTTCGGCAACGACCGCACGATCACCGAGACCCAGGTCAAGCGGCTCGAGCCCGCACCCGGAGACGTGACCTGCCCGACCGCGGCGGTACCCACGGTGGAGCCCACGCCCACACCGCCACCGACACCCACGCCGACACCCACCCCGACGCCCACGAACACCCCGACCCCCACGGCCACGCCGACGGCGACGGCCACCCCGACGCCCACCAACACCCCGGACCCATCGTGGACCCCCACGCCCACGCCGCCGCCGACCCCGACCCGGACGCCCACCCCGACTCCCACCAACGCACCCGCTGCAACCCCGACCCCCACCCGGACGCCCACGCCCACCCCGGGGTAGCCATGCACAAGCCGCTCGTCGCCATCGTCGGGCGCCCGAATGTGGGCAAGTCCACACTATTTAACCGCCTGGCCGGTGAGCGCCTCGCGGTTGTAGATGACACGCCCGGCACGACCCGCGACCGCATCACGGCCGAAGTCGAATGGAACGGCGTCGTCTTCGACATCGTCGATACC
>JBFINV010000077.1:0-8957 GCA_041611015.1 Acidimicrobiales bacterium
GCGGCTGCGCCGGAGGCGCCGTTCGTCGCTCGTCCCTCGCTCCTCCGTTGGGCTCGTGCGAGCCCAGACTTCGGATCGCAGCTCCGCGAACCCCGAAGCTGGTGACGTTGGCCCCTGGGCCGGCGGTACCGGGGGTGACACGATCACGCTAGGAGGTGCGCCATGAGCGCGAAGTTCGCGCGTCGGACCGCTGATCGTGGGCGTCGTTGACGTCGCGCTGGCTGCGGCGATCGCCGTCCTGGTCGGCGGAGCCGCGTTCCTCGCGGTCGCCGAGACCAGCCTCACCCGCATGACGCCGACCCGCGCCGCGGCGCTGGTCAGCGAGGGCCGTCACGGAGCACGATCGCTGCGCAACCTGGTGACCCACCCTGAACGGTTCCTCAACTCCGTGCTGTTGCTCGCGCTGGCGTGCCAGCTGGTGGCCGCGACCCTCGTCGGGGTGCTCGCGTCCCGCCACCTCGGTGCGGGCGGGGTCGCCGTCGCCACCGGCCTCGAGGTCGTGGCCGTGTTCGTGCTGGCCGAAGCCGCCCCCAAGAGCTGGGCGGTGGTCAACGGTGACCGGGCTGCGTTGGCGGTGGCGCCCATGGCCGCCCTGCTCGCCCGAGCCGGGCCGCTGCGCTCGCTGTCGAGTGGTCTCGTCCGGCTGGCCAACCTGGGGCACCCCGGCCGTCGGCACCCGTACGGGCCGCTGGTGTCGGAGGCCGAGCTGCTGGCCACAGCGGACGCGGCGGCGGCCGACAAGGCGATCGAGACCGAGGAGCACGAGCTGATCCGATCGGTGATCGCGTTCGGCGACACCATCGCGCGAGACGTCATGGTCCCCCGTCGCGACATGGTCACCGTCGACGCCGGCTCGACGGTCGCCGAGGCCTTCGACGTCGTCACCGCCTCGGCCTTGAGCCGACTTCCGGCCATCGACGGCGACGCCGACCACGTCGCCGGTCTCCTCTACGCCAAGGACCTTCTCGCAGCCATGCCGACCGCCGACGCCGGTGACCCCATCCGACCCATGCTGCGCCCCGCACCATCGGTCCCGGGGAGCAGACCGGTCGCCGATCTGTTGCGGGCCATGCGGGCGGGTCGCTCCCACATGGCGATGCTGACCGACCCCGACGGCACCACCGCCGGCCTCGTCACCATCGAGGATCTGCTCGAGGAGCTCGTCGGCGAGATCGAGGACGAGCACGACGTGCCTCGGATTCGAGGGTGGCTGGGTTGATGCCACCGGTCCCGCCGGGTCAGCTCAGGACCTCGCGCACGTAGCGGGCAACAGCCTCGATCTCGTCGGGGTCGAGGGTGTCGTCGAACGACGGCATGCCCGAGCCCCGACCCTCTGCGATCACGGCGGTCATCGCCCCGAGGTCCGGGTAGCGCGCCGCGGCGCGACCGTCGCTGAGCTTGGCCCCCCGGCCGCCGCCGCCGTCACCGCCGTGGCAGTTGGCGCAGCGGACCGCGTAGACCCGGCGGCCGGCCTCCAGGACCGGGTCGGGTTGGCCGCTCGACCCGGTCGGGACCGCTGGCGGGCCCGACCCGCCACATCCCGCGACCGCCATGACCACCACGGCGGCAGCCAGGCGCGCCCTGACCCCGGGAGGCGAGCCACCCCCCGGGCCCCGGTCGCGCCCGCTCACCAGCCGGTGAACTCGGGATCGCGTTTGTCCTGCCAGGCCTGCATGGCCTCGGCCACGTCCTTCGTGGAGAACTGGAAGCTCTGACCGACGCCCTCACCATCGAGGGCCTCGGCCAAGGTGGAGGTGAACGAGCGGTTGAGCAGCGCCTTGGACACGGCCAGGGCCCGTGGCGGTCCCGCTGCGGCCCGGGCGGCCCAATCTGCGACCAGCTCGTCGAGCTCACCGGCGGGCACCACCCGGTTCACCAGACCCATGGCGGCTGCGTCGGCGGCGCTGTGGATGTCGGCGAGAAGGACCAGTTCCTTGGCCCGCTGCATACCCACGATCCGGGGGAGCAGGAACGAGCCCCCGAAGTCCACGTTCAGCCCCCGCTTGGCGAAGATCTCGCTGAATCGTGAGCGATTGGACGCCAGCACCAGGTCGCAGGCCAGGGCCATGTTGAGCCCCGCGCCCGCAGCGACGCCGTCGACCCGGGCGATGGTCACCTTGGGCATCTCGAACAGCGTCTGGCAGGTCTCGCCGATGTTGCGCATCGACTGCAGCCGGTGGAGCTGGGCCTGCTGGTCACCGGTCGAGCGGCCGCTGACGTCGGCGCCCGAGCAGAAATCGCTGCCCGCGCCCGTCAGCACCACGCAGCGGACCTCGTCGTCGTAGCCCAGCTCCCGGAACACCAACCGCAGCTCGCTCCACATCGCCGGGGTGACGGCGTTCTTGACCTCGGGCCGGTTGATGGTCACGGTGGCCACTGCGCCGTTCCTGTCCACCTGCACTTCGTCCATGCGGCCGACCATACTGGCTCCCATGGGCTTCGATCCCACCCGTCCGCACCAGCGCTCGATGGCCGATCTCGCCCTCGTGGCGATGGCGCTGCTGGTGGTGGTGCTCCTCGTCGTCTGGGCCTTCTTCGGGTAGCGGACGCCGATGCGCTGGGACGACGAGGAGGTCGACGTTCGCTTCGTACAGCCCTACGACGCCACCAAGACCTACCTGTGCCCGGGCTGCAACCGGGACATCCCCCCGGGGTCGATGCACGTGGTGGCCGTCCCCCGCGATGCTCCCGACCTGCGCCGGCACTGGCATCGGGGCTGCTGGGACGCCCGGGACCGGCGTCGGCCGCTCGGCTGACGCCCTGGGTCGTGCGACCCGTCACCGTTTCCACGTCGACCGTCGTGGGCTACCGTGCCTCTGCCGCACGGGGGACCACGGGTGACGCTGGGGCACGTCGTCTCGCTCGCGCCCTCCCCAGCGGCTTCCCTGACACGACGACACAACGAGGTGGGAAATGTCTGTCTCCCTGCGAGTCCTCCGCTTGCTCGCTCTCACGGCACTGGTGGCCACGCTCACCGTCGCCGTCTCCGGTCCACTCGGGGCTCACCCCGAAGGCCCGGCACACCACAGCCCGCTCCCGGCCCACGCCACCGACACCATGCGGGCGTTCGCGGCGGACCGACATGGCGCCGAGAACCTCGCCGCCATGGCCGCCACCGCCTGCGTCGGCGGCTTCGCCGGCGCGTACCCGTGCAACAACGTCGACCTCGAGTCGTTCCTGCCGCTCAACCAGATCGGGGGCACGAGCGCCCAGAGCGAGCTCAACGACATCTGGGGCTGGACCGACAGCCTCACCGGCAAGGAGTACGCCATCGTCGGCCGCGTTTTCGGCACCTCGTTCGTGGACATCAGCGATCCGGCGAACCCGGTCTACCTGGGCAACCTGCCCACCCACGGCGCCTTCGGCTCGACCTGGCGGGACATCAAGACCTATGCGGACCACGCGTTCATCGTGAGCGAGGCCAACCAGCACGGGATGCAGGTGTTCGACCTCACCCAGCTCCGCTCGGTCAACAACCCGCCCGTCACCTTCTCCGAGACCGCGCACTACAAGCGGAACGCCCAGGCGCACAACATCGCCATCAACGAGGACACCGGCTTCGCCTACATCGTCGGAGCCTCTGGCAAGAACAACTGCAGCGGCGGGCTCCACATGGTCGACATCTCCAACCCCACCAACCCCCGCTTCGAGGGCTGCTACAGCGGCGACGGCTACACCCACGACGCCCAGTGCGTGGTCTACAACGGTCCCGATGCCGCCCATCAGGGCAAGGAGATCTGCTTCAACTCCAACGAGGACACCCTGACCATCGTCGACGTGACCAACAAGAACAACCCGGTCCTGTTGTCGCGGACGGGCTACAGCGGGTCGGCCTACACCCACCAGGGCTGGCTGACCGAGGACCAGGACCACTTCCTGCTCGACGACGAGCTCGACGAGCAGAACTTCGGCCACAACACCCGGACCCGGGTCTTCGACGTCTCAGACCTCGATGCGCCGGGCTTCGTGGGCTCCTACGACAGCGCCAACCCCGCCATCGACCACAACCAGTACGTGAAGGGCAACTTCTCCTATCAGGCCAACTACCGGTCGGGACTGCGGATCCTCGACATCGCGGGGGTCGCCACAGCGAACTTGTCGGAGGTGGCGTTCTTCGACGTCTACCCGGCCAACGACGCGCCCGGCTTCAACGGCGCCTGGAGCAACTACCCCTACTTCGACTCCGGCATCGTGATCGTCAGCGGCATCGAACAGGGACTGTTCGTGCTCCGGCCCAACCTGGGCCCACAGGACAATCCCCCCACCGTGAACGTCACCGACCCCGCTGAGGGGGCCACGGTGTCGGGCTCGAGCGTGCTGGTGGCCGCCACCGCGACCGACGACAACGGCGTGACCCAGGTGGAGTTCTTCGTCGACGGTTCGTCGATCGGAGTCGACACGACCGCGCCGTACTCGGTGAGCTGGGACAGCACGACGGTCCCCGACGGCGCTCGGGTGGTCAGCGCGACGGCCACCGACACCATCGGCCAGACGGCGAGTGACAGCAACAACATCACCGTCGACAACGTGCCCGACCCAACCATGCACGTCGGTGACCTCGACGGCTCGAGCGTGCTGAGCGGCCGGGGCGGCAAGTGGAACGCCACGGTGACCATCCGCGTGGAGGACAGCGGCCACGCACCGGTCGACGGCGCCACGGTGAGCGGTAGCTGGAGCAACGGTGCCAACGGCTCGGGTTCCTGCGTCACCAGCGGCGGCACCTGCGCCATCACCCGGAACAACATCAACAGGAACTCCTCGTCGGTGACCTTCACCGTCACGGGGGTGACCCACGGGACCCTGGTGTATGCGTCCGGCGACAACCACGACCCCGACGGCGACAGCAACGGCACCGTCATCGTGGTGGCGAAGCCCTAGCGTCCATGCTCATCTCCCGGGGGGTACGTGCCCCCCGGGTGATGCGCTCGCAGGCCCGACCACTGTCACAGCGCCCTCCTAGCCTCGCCCCATGACCGGTCCGACCCCGCCCACTGCGGATCCGCGCCTCGAGCTGGGGCGCCGGGGCGAGCAGCTGGCGGCGGCCTGGTACCAGCGTCGCGGCTACGCGGTGCTGGCTCGCAACTGGTCCTCACGCAACGGCGAGCTCGATCTGGTGCTGGCCCGCCGGGGGCTCCTGGTCTTCTGCGAGGTCAAGACCCGGCGCAGCCGAGCCTTCGGGCACCCGGTGGAGGCGGTCACCGAGTCCAAGCAGCGCCGGATCCGCCAGCTGGCCCTGCAATGGATGGGGGCCACGCGCGCGCGCCAGGCCCGGGTCCGATTCGACGTGGCCGCAGTGGAGGGACGGCGGGTCGAGGTGTGGCGTGACGCGTTCTGAGAATCGCGCGGACCGCTCCGGTTGGAGGCGGCCGGACCGTCTCAGTCGCGCTTCTCCTTGATCTTGGCCCGCTTGCCGATCCGGTCCCGCTGGTAGTACAGCTTCGCCCGGCGGACGTCGCCCCGGGTGACCACCTCGATCTTGTCGATGATCGGGGTGTGGACCGGGAAGGTCCGCTCCACTCCCACACCGAAGCTGACCTTGCGCACGGTGAAGGTCTCCCGCACGCCGCTCCCCTGGCGCCGGATGACTGCACCCTCGAACACCTGGACCCGCTCACGGCTCCCCTCGACCACCCGGACGTGGACCCTCAACGTGTCGCCAGGTCCGAAGTCGGGGACGTCGTCGCGCAGGCTGGACTGGTCGACCAGATCGGTGGGGTTCATGTCCGGGCTCCTCAGCACTCACGGATCGGGCGCCCTGCCCGGGGGTCGCGAATGACCTCGCCAGGATAGGCCCCCGCCCCGGGCCATCCAACCGGATCAGTCCTCGGTGGACTCGAGCAGCGCTCGCTCCTCGTCGCTCAGGCCCCCGCGGGCCTCGATGAGGTCCGGGCGTCGCTCGATGGTGAGCCGCAGCGCCTGGATCCGGCGCCACCTGGCCACCCGGGCGTGGTCCCCCGACCGCAGGACCTCGGGGGCCGACCACCCCCTGAACTCCCACGGGCGGGTGTAGTGGGGATACTCGAGCAGGCCGTCGGTGAACGACTCGTCCGCGGCGGAGCTCTCGTTCCCCATCACCCCCGGGACCAGCCGGGTCACGGCCTCGATGACCGCCAACGCGGCCACTTCTCCGCCGGCGAGCACGTAGTCGCCGATCGAGACCTCGTCGTCGACGAGGTGATCGCGCACCCGTTGGTCCACACCCTCGTAACGGCCGCAGAGCAGCGAGAAGCCGTCGAGGGCCGCCAGCTCCCGCGCCCGGGCCTGGTCGAAGACCCGACCCGAGGGGCTGACCAGCAGCAGCGGGCGCAGCGGCTGGGCGGCCTCGACTGCGGCGAACACCGGCTCGGGTTTGACGACCATGCCGGGGCCGCCGCCGAAGGGAGCGTCGTCGACGGTGCGATGCGGGTCATCGGTGCCGTCGCGCAGGTCGTGGAACCGCAGGTCCACGAGGGCGCTGCGCCGGGCTCGGCCCACGAGAGAGGCGGAGGTGAAGTCGTCGATGAGCGACGGGAAGATCGAGAAGACGTCGATGCGCATGCTCACTCCGCTTCGAAGAGGCCAGGGGGCGGGTCGACGACGACGGCGCCGTCCCTGTGCTCGACGTAGAAGGTCAGCGGCACCAGGGCTCCCTCGCTGGTCACCAGCAGGTCGCTGGCCGGGTTGGCCTGGACGGCCACCACCTGGCCCCGATCGGTGCCGTCGACCTCGCGCAGGGGCCGGCCCACGAGCTCGTGGACCCACAGGGTGCCGGGGTCGTCGATGGGCTCGGCCGTGAGCACGCAGCCTCGGAGCGCTGCCGCTCCGTCCCGATCGGTCACCCCCTCGAAGCGGACCAGGTGCCCGCGCTGGTGCGGCCTCGACGCGCTCACCACGAGCCGCTGGTCGCCGGCCCAGAGAACCGCTCCGGTGGCCACACGCTCCAGCCGGTCGGTGGTCAGCCGGACCACCAACTCGCCGTGCAGCCCGTGGGGACGACCGATGGCGCCGACCTCGAGGCGGTCCGGTGGGACGTCGCCCGATTCGTCAGTCCAGGAACTCGACGTCGACGTTCACCCCGTCGCGGACGCCCGCGGCCCGGACCACGGTGCGGATGGCATTGGCGATCCGACCCCGGCGGCCGATCACCCGACCCATGTCGCCGGGCCCCACCTCGACGGTCAACGACACCGTGTCGCCGGAGCGGCCGGCGGTGTCGACCTTCACTGCGTCGGGGTTCTGCACCACCGACTTCACCACGTGCTCGAGCACTGCGATGGCGTGATCGGCACCAGCGTCGTCGGTGGCCACGCCTTCGCCCGGCTCGCGCTCGCTCATGTCTGGTCCTCGTCGGCGACCTCGGACGTCCCGTCACCGGCGGCTTCGCTATCAGCGCTGGCCTCGGCTGGCGGGGTCTCGGCCTCCGCGGTCCCGGTCTCGGTGGCCGCGGTCTCGGTGCTGGCCTCGGCTGGCGCGACCTCGGCCTCCGAGGTCTCGGTCTCGGCCTCCGCAGCCTGGGCCTCGGCGGTCGCATCCGTGGCGCTGTCGGCCTCGGCGGTCGCAGCTTCGGGGGCCTCGGCCTCGGCTGGCGCGTCCGTGGCGCTGGCAGCTCGGGTGACCACCGCTGGCCGTTCCTCGCCGGTGAAGTCGCTCCAGGCGCCGCTGATGCGCAGCAGCTTCTCCACCCGCTCGGTCGGCTGGGCCCCGTGGCGCAGCCAGTGGACGGCCCGCTCGTTGTCGATCTGGATCAGGGACGGATCGCGCCGGGGCTCGTAGGTGCCCACGATCTCGATGAACCGGCCGTTGCGGGGGGACCGGGCGTCAGCAGCGACCACGCGGTAGGTCGGCTGCTTCTTCTTCCCCATCCGCATGAGGCGGAGCTTCACTGCCACAATTGACTTCCTGGTTCTCAGCTGCCGGACAGCTGGGTGAATCGGTCGGCGCGCGCGGGCCGAGGCGGGTTTGGAACGCCTGACAGTCTGCCCGGAAATCCGGCTGCTTCCAATCGGTCGGACGCCGGGTCAGCGCTTCATGCCGGGGAAGTCGCCGAATGCCGACAGGTCGAGCTCGCCATCGTCGTCGAGACCGGGCAGCTCGAGCTTGGTCGGCACCCGGGCCTTGGCCGCCTTCGGATCGGTGACCCGCCCACCCTTCTTGCCCTTCTTGGCCTTCTTGGTCTTCTTCTTGACCCGCTTGGTGCCCAGCCCACCCATGCTCTTCATGAGCTTCTGCACCTCTTTGAACTGCTTCAGGAGCTGGCTCACCTCGCTGGGGCTGGTGCCGCTGCCGTTGGCGATGCGGTTGCGCCGGGAGCCGTCGATGATGACCGGGTTGTTGCGCTCCTCCACGGTCATCGAGGTGATCATGGCCTCGACCCGGGCCAGCTGCCGGTCATCGATCTCGGCGTCCTTCACCTCCTTGGGCACGCCGGGCATCATCCCCATCAGGTTCTGCAGCGGGCCCATCTTCTTGAGCTGCTGCATCTGGACCAGGAAGTCCTCGAGGGTGAACTGGCCCTCCAGCAGCTTGGCTGCGGCCTCCTCGGCCTCCTTCTCGTCGTAGGCCTCTTCGGCCTTCTCGATGAGGGTGAGGACGTCGCCCATTCCCAGGATCCGGCCAGCGAGACGGTCGGGGTGGAACTGCTCGAAGTCGTCGACCTTCTCCCCGGTGGACGCGAAGACGATCGGCCGGCCCACCACCTCCTTGACCGAGAGGGCGGCGCCACCGCGAGCGTCACCGTCGAGCTTGGTCATGATCACGCCGTCGAGCTCGAGGCGCTCGTGGAACGACTCGGCGACCCCGACCGCGTCCTGGCCGGTCATGGCGTCGACGACGAGGAAGGTGTAGTGGGGCTCGATGGCGTCGGAGATGTCGCGGACCTGCTGCATCATCTCCTCGTCGATGGCCAGCCGACCCGCGGTGTCACAGATCACCACATCGCGGCCGAGACGGGCGGCCTCGCCGAGCCCGGCTCGGGCCAC
>JBFINV010000078.1:0-8950 GCA_041611015.1 Acidimicrobiales bacterium
GGGCCGGCTGGTCGAACGAGGCCTCCCAGCGACGAGCCCGGCGATGCCTGCCTGGTGCTCTCCCGCTCGGGGACCACACGCCGCTGTACCGGCCCTGTCGAGGCGGTCCTGGGTTGGAGGCCCGACCAGCTCCCGTCCTTCCGCCCCGACGAGCTGATCCACCCCGACGACCTGCCCCGGGTCGGCGATGCCTTCTCGATGGTCCGGGACCTGCCCCGGGCCCGGACGACCCTCACCGTGCAGGTTCGGACGCCGAGCGCCTGGCGCCGGGTCGAGGTGACCTTCACCAACACCGCCCACCTGCCGGCCGTCGATGGGATTGCCGCCACGATCCGGGACGTGTCGGACCGCCTGGCCGTGGAGGACCAGCTGACCGCGAGCGGGGCGCAGCTCCGGTCGGTCGCCGAGCTCACCGCGCAAGCCCTCGACGGCTGTGACGAGGCCACCCTGCTCAGCTCGTTGGTCGCCAGCGTGCGCGCCGCGATGGGCGTCGACGGCGTGGAGGTCCACCACACCGCCGAGCACGGGCTGGAGCTGAGTGCCGGCATCGGCCCCGGCGGCATCGCCCTGGACAGGGGGTCCGCCAACCGGCCGTCGGTGACCCTGGCCGTGCGGGCCCTGCGGAGCCGTCGGCCAGCGCGCGAGACCGAGGGCGCCCCGAGCGAGCTGGCCACCGCAGTCGCAGTGCCGATCGGCAGAGGGCGGGCCACGGCGGGCGCGCTGGTCGTACGGGTCATGCAGGCGCGGCCCTTCACGCCCGCCGATGTGGCCTACCTCCAGGCGGTGGCCGGGCTCATCGCCCTGGCCCAGCGCCAGCGGGGCGCCGAGCAGGACGCGTTCCGACGCTCCCGTCGCGACGAGCTCACCGGCCTGGTGAACCGTGAGGTCTTCCTGGAGCGCCTGCAGTCCTCGATCGAGCGCAGCGAGGCCCCCGACGACGCGATCGGGGTGCTGCTGATCGACCTCGACCACTTCAAGATCGTGAACGACAGCCTGGGCCACACAGCAGGGGACGCCCTCCTGGAGGCCGTCAGCCGCCGGCTCGCGGGCGCCCTCCGACCGGGCGACACCCTGGCCCGCTTCGGCGGTGACGAGTTCGTGGTCCTGGCGCGGGGCCTCGCAGGCGCCGACCAGGCCACCCTGGCTGCCAGGCGCATCCAGTCGGCGCTGAGTCGACCGTTCCGGATCGCGGACCACGACGTCCAGGTGACCGCCAGCGTCGGGGTCGCAGCATGCCAGGATGCCAACATGGCTGCCGAGACCCTGATGCAGCACGCCGATGCCGCGCTCTACCGGGCCAAGGAGCTGGGCCGGGAGAGGGTGGAGCGGTTCGAGCCCGACATGCTCGACGAGGCCGTCACCCGGCTCCGCACCGAGAGCGAGCTCCGCGAGGCGCTGGCCCAGAACCAGCTCCGGGTCTTCTACCAGCCGATCGTCGACCTGGCCACCGGCCGCACCGAGCAGCTCGAGGCCCTGGTCCGGTGGGTCCACCCGGGTCGGGGCCTGGTGGCACCCTCGGAGTTCATTCCCATCTCCGAGGAGACAGGGCTGATCGAGGAGATCGGGGCCTGGGTCATCGACGAGGTCTGTCGCCAGATCAGCGAGTGGGCCGACGCCGGCAATCGGGTCCAGGTCTCGGTCAACGTCTCGGCCCGACAGCTGGCCGACCCGCAGCTGGTGGCGATGGTCGACGCGGCGCTGGCTCGGCACGGCGTCGACCCGGCGCTGCTCGCCGTCGAGCTGACCGAAGGGGTGCTGGCGGCGGGCGCCACCCTGGCCGGCGACACCATCGCCGCGCTGCACGACCGCGGGGTCGGCATCGCCATCGACGACTTCGGGACGGGCACGTCGTCGCTGTCCTACCTGCGAACCCTGCCGATCGACGTCGTCAAGATCGACCGGGCCTTCGTCGCCGGAATCGACCGCAGCGGTGACGACTACACCGTTCTCGCAGCCCTCGTTCCGCTGGCTCGGGTGATCGGCAACCGGGTGGTCGCCGAAGGGGTCGAGACCGAACCGCAGCTCGAGCTGCTGCGTGACCTGGGGTGCGATCTGGCCCAGGGGTTCTTGTTCTCCCCCGCGGTGGTCGAGATCGACTACGGAGCGGACCAGCCCGGCTGGAGCGAGCTCATCCTGCAGTCCCGCCGCTGACCCCCACCCGGCGGGCCTCGATCACGGGAGCCCCCACCCAGCGGCCCCAGCCAGTCCCTCGATTCCAGGAGCCCCCACCCGGCGGCCCCAGCCAGTCCCTCGATTCCAGGAGCCCCCACCCGGCGGCCCCAGCCAGGGCGTCGATCCCGCGACCCCTAGTGTGCGGCCTCGGCCAGGGTCTTGATTCCGGCGACGGTGGCCTGCATGCTGGCCCGCAGGGCCTCCTGGCGGCCGGCGATGATGGTCGCCTCGGCGCCCGGGTCGTTGCGGATCGCCCAGGTCAGCCCCGAGCGCCCCGGACCGAGGGTGACCAGGTGCCGCAGCCGGGTGCCGCCGGGGATGGGCTCGAGCACATAGCGCCACCTGGCCCCGGGATCGGCCGGATCGCTGGTGTGCCACGCGAACTCCGCCGGGGGCTCCCAGGCCGCGACGTAGCACGGGACCTCCCAGGCGCCGATGTCCTCTCTGCGGTTGTGCCCGATGAAGACCGCCCCCTCCCCCGGGGGATCCTGCCACTCGCCCCGCACGTACTCCGCTGAGAACTGGCCCGGGACGTCCAGGTCGGTGACCAGATCCCAGACGCGCTCGGGCGGGGCCGCGATGTCGATCTCGGCCACCACCCCGGGGGCGTCTGCCAGCCGCAGTGGCTCGGACCGGTCGCCGTGGATGGTGCGGGCATAGCGATCGAAGTACGTGATCTCCCGGGCCGGCAAGCGCCGGCGGCTCGGGGAGAAGTCGGTGCCGATGGTGTACGCCACCGGCATCAGGCAGATCTGGGTGACGACGTCAGGGATGCCCAGGAGCTCCGCCACCTCATCGGCCTCGTTCAGGTACATCGTCGTCCACGTGGTGCCCAGGCCCCGAGCCCGCAGCGCCACCATGAAGCTCCAGGCCGCCTGGATGACCGAATCGAAGAGGCCGGGCCGTCCGGAGCCGTCGTGGCGCCCGAGGATGGTGGGGATCACCAGGACCGGCACCCGTTCGAGGTTCCGGGCCAGGTGGGCGGCGCCCTGCATCATCTGCTCGTTGTGGTGGCCTGTCCCGGCCACGCGCTCGGCGGTCTCGATGACCCAGCTCCCGCCGGCTCGGCGATACAGCTCACCCAGCCGGTCCTTGGTGGGCTGATCGCGGACGATCAGCCAGCGCCGGCTTCCCAGGTTGCCACCCGTGGGGGCCTGCTCGGCCACGTCGATGCAGTCGAGCAGGACCCCGTCGGGCACCTCCCTGTCGAGGTCCAGGCGCCTGCGGACGGCGCGGGTGGTGGTGAGCGCGGCGTCGACCATCGCCGGGTCGAGCTCCATGACGACCTCCGTCGGTAGTCCGATGCCCGCTCGACAGTACGGGACATCTTCACGATGTCTCCACACCGTCTCCAAGACCTGGCGGCCCCGTTCCCGCATGGTGGGGTCTGTTCAGCCACTCCCCGCCTCCGAAGTCGGCGGGAACTGATCCGAAGGAAGAGATGCAATGACAATCACCGAGAACACCGCCGACAACGGCGTCGATGTCGAAGCGATCCTGGCGGCCCGGGAGGCCATGACCGGCGCCCGGGAGGCGGCCCAGTTCAGCTGGCGGGCCCGGAACACCTGGGTCTCGGGCACCCACAGCGTCACCACCGTCGAGGACTTCTTCGGCGTCGGTGAGGAGCAGCGCCACGTCCGCCAGTTCAGCTACGACGCCGACCACCCCGAGCTGTTCGCAGCCGAGGACAACGGAGCCACGCCGGTCGAGTACGTCCTGGTGGCCCTGGCCTCCTGCCTGACCGCGGGCATCGCCACCGTCGCCACCAACCGCGGCATCCAGCTGCACCGGGTGACCTCCACCATCGAGGGTGACATGGACCTGGCCGGCATCCTCGGCATCGACCCCGAGGTCCGGAACGGCTACAGCGGCATCCGGGTCGCCTTCGAGCTCGACGCCGACGCCACGCCCGAGGAGATCGAAGGCCTCGTGGCCCAGTCGCAGAAGCGATCGGCGGTGTTCGACATCGTGTCCAACCCCGTCGAGGTCTCCGTGTCGGTGGCCTCCTGACCCCTCCCCCCATCCCCCAGCTCCGCCGGCGGCGCCCGCACCACCCGGACGCTGCCGGCGGGGCTGCGTATCCCCTGTCCCTCTCCCAACCACCCGCCTCGACACCGAAGGACCGAGAGCAATGCCCACCACGACCACCGTCATCATCGGCGCCGGCCCCGCCGGCCTGGCGATGAGCCGAATCCTGGCCGACCGCGGCGTCGACCACGTGGTGCTCGAGCGCGGCGAGGTGGGCAATGCGTGGAAGACAGAGCGCTGGGACTCCCTCCGCCTGCTCACCCCGAACTGGATGTCCCGCCTCCCGGGGTACCGCTACCACGGGGACGACCCCGACGGCTTCATGACCATGCCCGAGGTGAGCCGCTACTTCGACGACTACGCCCTGTCGTTCGCGGCGCCGGTCCGCACGGGCACCACGGTCTGCTCGGTCCGCCGCCGAGGCGACGGCTACCAGGTGACCACCGATCAGGGGACCTGGCGGTGCCGCACCGTGGTCCTGGCCACCGGTGCCTCCGGCCGCCCCAAGGTTCCCGCCGGGGCCGAGAACCTCCCCGGCGACATCGCGCAGCTGGCGCCCACGTCCTACCGCAACCCGGATCGGTTGCCGCCGGGCCGCGTCCTCGTGGTCGGGGCCTCGGCCTCGGGCCTGCAGATCGCCGACGAGCTCCAGCGTGCCGGCCGGGACGTCACCCTGGCCGTGGGATCCCACACCCGGCTGCCACGGACCTACCGGGGAAGGGACATGCAGTGGTGGCTCGACGCCAGCGGCACCCTCGACAGTCGCTACGACCAGGTTGCGGACCTGGACCGGGCCCGACGCGAGCCCTCGCTCCAGCTGGTCGGGACCCCCGAGCACCACACCCTCGATCTGGGGGTCCTGAGCTCGGCCGGCGTCCGCCTCACCGGGCGGCTGACCTCGATCGACGGCCCTCGGATCCGCTTCGCCGACGACCTGGCCGACACCGTCGCCCGAGCCGATCGGCGCCTCGAGCGCCTCCTGGACCGCATGGACGCCTGGGCCAGCCTGCGGGGCCTGGCGGACCTCCCCCCCGGCACCCGGATGGCCCCGATCAGCGTCCCCGAGACGCCCCGGGCGCTCGACCTCGGCGCCCAGGGGATCAGCACGGTCCTCTGGGCCACCGGTTTCCGGCCACACCATCCCTGGCTGCACCTCCCGGTGTTCGACCGAACCGGGAACCTGATCCACGACGGAGGGATCCTGGCGAGCCCGGGGGCCTACGTGCTCGGCCTGCCATTCCTGCGCCGGCGCCGGTCGACGTTCATCGACGGGATGGGTGGCGACGCCGACGAGCTCGCCGACCACCTCCTCGCCCACCTCGACGCCACGAGCGGATCCCTGCTGAGGGCCAGCTGACGGTGCCGCAGCCGGGCTGGGATACGGTGTCGCCGTGACCCCGGAGCAGCTGGCTCTCATCGCGGACGCATCGGCTGCCGTCCACGAGGCTCCCGACCGTTTCGCCTCACGCTTCTACGAGATCCTCTTCGAGAGGGCGCCGGAGCTCGGCGAGCTGTTCGGGGACGACATGGCCGCCCAGCGCCAGAAGTTCGCGGACGAGATCAGCTTCCTGACCGATGCCGCCACCGACCTCGACGCCTTCGTCGACCGCGCCAGAGAGCTGGGCCGGCACCACGTGGAGTACGGGGTCCGCCCGGAGCACTACGCGATGGTCGAGGACGCCACCGTGGCGGCCCTGGCCGAGGCCATCGGCGCGGCCTGGGGTCCGGAGCACGACGCCGCCTGGCGATTGCTGTACCGGCTCATCGCCGAGACCATGCTCGACGGGGCTGCCGAGGAGTTCTTCTCACCCCGTTGACCTACCGCCGCGCCGGCTGGAGCCCGGCCCCATCCGGATCGGCGTCCTCATCTCTCACCGGTCAGCGCTGGGGCCGTGATCATCAGCTCACGTTCGTCGACGGTCGCCAGCTCCCGGGCTCGCCTGGCGGCCGCCGCGGCACCGTCGGGGTCGGTGGCCGCGAGCAGGTCGGAGAGGCCGGCGTGGGCCCGGGCGGCGTGGACGATCATCCCCTGCCGGGCCATGATCTCAGCGGCCTCGCGCAGGGCTTCGGCATCGCCCCCAGCCCGAGCCTCGATCTCCGCGATGCGGGCCAGGGGGCCGGGGCCTTCGAAGATGGTGTCGAGGCCCCGCACCAGCGGCGCCACCTCGCTAGCACCGCCGAGCTGGGCCGCCGAGTGCCAGATGTCGAGGGCCAGGATCGCCAGGCCGCGCTCGGCGGCGCGCTCGCCCGCCTCGATGAGGGTCGTCAAGGCCATGAACACATCGCCGGTGGCGTGCTCGACCATGCTGACCCGCCAGATCATGTCGAGGTGGACCATGGCCAGGGGCTCGCGTAGCAGCGGTCGGACCTGCTCGGCCAGCGCGGCCGCCTCCGCCAGGTCGCCGATCAGCAGCGCAGCCTCGGCCAGCGCGCTTCGTACCCAGGCGCCCATCAGGTCGAAGCCCAGGGCGTCCGCCGTGGCTGCGGCGTGCTGGAGCCGCTCGCGCATCAGGTCCGGGCGACCCTCGAGCAGGGCCAGGCGGGCCAGCCCCATCGGTCGCCAGCTGAGAGGTCGAGTCGGCAGTTGGAGCCGGTCCGCAGCAGCGCGGGCGCGGCGCATCTCGCCCAGCTCGGTGAGGGCCATGATCTCGGTGTAGTCGGCGACGGCGATGCCGGGCCGAGACAGGCTCGGAGGTAGGGTGGCCCCGAGCCGGCGGCACTCGGCTGCGAGCTCGAGGGCGTCGTGGAGGCGGCCGACCATGAGCTTGGCGAAGCCCAGGGCTCGCATCACCTCCATGCGGACCGGACCCTCGACGCTGTCGAGCAGCGCTTCCCCATCGGTCATCACCGTGCGCACCTCACCCCCGAGCACCCGGAGCAGGAGGGCGTAGGAATCCAGCGTCACCCCGGCCGGTCCGCTCACCCGGGGGCGGAGCTCGTCGAGAAGCGCCAGGGCCTCCTCGAACCGCCACGTCCCGAAGAACAGGTTCCCGACCCGGCGCCGGATGACCTGGGCCCGAGCCACCTCGTCCAGCTCGTCCAGCTCGATGTCGGCCAGCAGGGTCTCCACTTGGCTGCTGTTGCCGCGGCGGAACGACAGCTCGGCCCGGAGCTGGGTGACCTGAGCCGACGGAGCCTCCACCCGCAGCCGATCCAGCAGCTGAGATGCGGTGTTGTCGTCCTTTTCGACCAGGGCCAGCCGGGCCGACTCGAGCATCACGTCGGGATCGATGGGGTCGCCGCCGTCGAGGCGCCACCGGGCCACGCGCAGGCGGTCACCGGCCCGGGCCAGGCCGGCGCGTTCCATGGCGTCGGCCAGCAGACGCCGCAAGCGCCGGCCCCGGAGACCGCCGAGCCGCGACCGCAGCACCTCCTCGTACAGGGGGTGCGCCAGCGACACCTCGGCCCGATCGTCCACCTGGACGATGGCCAGGACCCCGCGCACGTCCAGGGCATCGAGCACCTCCTCGCCACAGAGCTCGACCGCGAGATCCAGGTCCAGGGTCCCGGCGATGGCGAGCAGCTCTGCGGCGGTCCGGTACTCCTCGGCCAGGCCGTCCAGCCGAGCTTCCACCAGCGCCGCCAGGTCCGGCGGCGCCGCCAGATCAGCCACCCGCCGCCAGACCCCACCGGTCAGGGCCAGGCTGCCCGCATGGATCGAGGTCTCCACCAGCTGTCGGAACACCCCGGGGCTGCCATTGCTCGTCCGCACCAGGTGCTCGAGGGCGTTGCCGTCGACCGGATCGCCCAGCACGCGGTACAGGAGCACGTCGAGGATCTCCGCCGTCAGGGGCGGCAGCTCGAGGCGGGCAACCGGACCGTCCTTCACCAGGTGGTCCAGCGCCGGGATCGTGGTCTCCTCCGTGCGTTGGGTGAGCACCATGAAGACCCGGCCGTTCATGACCAGCGCCGCGATCAGGGCCTGGGAGAGGTCGTCCACTCGATCGACGTCGTCGACGAGCAGGAACAGGCGGCCGTCGCCGGCCCGGTCCTCCACCGCCTCCATGGCCCGCTGCAGCAGCAGGCCCCGGCTCAGCTCCCCATCGAGACCCCCGACCCCGGACAACCCGGGCGGCAGGAGGTGCGCCAGGCACGCAAGGGGGACCGATCGAGCCTCGGCGTGGCCGCTGGCGCGCGCGGTCACCACCCCGTTCGAGACGGCCAGCGAGAGGGCCTCGATCGCGAGCCGGGTCTTCCCCATCCCCGCAGCCCCGGTGATCAGGACCCCGCCGATGTGGGGATCATCGAAGCTGCGGCACACGTACTGCAGCTCGTCGTGCCTGCCCAGGAAGGGCCAGGAGTCGACCAGCCCCCGCACCTGCGGCGTGGCCCGGACGGTCTCGGTCTCGGTGGTCTCGGATGCGGCCCGGTCGGCCCCATCGCCGATGGGCGCGACGAATCGGTATCCACGCCCGTGGATGGTGCGGATGACGGCCTGGGTTCGACCATCGTCACCGAGCGCCCGCCGCGCCGACTTCAGACGGCTCGTGAGCGCCGACTCGCTGACGTACCGGCTACCCCAGATGTTGTCGAGCAGCTCCTCCCGGGACACCACCCGGTCACGGTTTGCGATCAGGTACGCCAGTACGTCGAAGACCTGTGGCTCCACCGGTATCACCGACCCTCCGTCACGGATCTCGGCGGCGTCGGTGTCGAGTTCGAAGGAGGTTCCGAACCCGTAGATCATGAGCTGAGTGTGACAGATCGCGCCGCGCATGGAACCCGGTTATCCGTCCGCGCTGTGTCAGAC
>JBFINV010000079.1:0-8937 GCA_041611015.1 Acidimicrobiales bacterium
AGGACCGCGTGAGAGGCATCCGGGCCGGCGCCGACGACTTCCTGTCCAAGCCGGTCGACGACCGCGAGCTGATTGCCCGCATCGAGACCGCGCTCCGCACCAAGCTCGCGATCGACCGCACCCGGCACGAGCTGGAGAGCGCCACGGATCAGCTCAGGGCGCTCGGCCGTATCGACCGGGATGCGACGATCCTGATCGTGGCCGCCGAGCCGACCGAGGAGCAACGGGTCCGGGCCCTGGTCGACGAGCGCGGCGGGCACGCGGTCGACGGCGACGACCACCTGCGGTGGGTCTTCATCGACCCGGATCCGGCCCAGCATGCGCTGTGCGGTGCCAAAGCGGCGTTGGCGGCCACCTCGGGGGCCGGGGTGGGCGCAGCCCTCGAGTCCGGCTCCACTCTGGTGAGCCTCACCCGGGTGGAGGGCGGCCACAGCCAGCGGTGGGAGACCTCCGCATCCGGGCCAGCAGCCGAAGCAGCAGCCTCGCTCGCGTGGTTGGCGGCACCCGGACAGGTCGTGGTCGGAGCCGACGCCGCGCAGCGTCTCGGTGGGCGTCTGCACCTGGAGCCGCTCGTCGGCTCCGATGCCAGCCTCATCGGCGACGACGTTGCCGGCCAAGGCGAGCCCGGCGACGCCGTGGCGCTGCCCTGGCCGGATGACTACCACGACCTGATCGATCCCTTACGAGCGGCATGGCGCGTCGAGGGGCCGGTCTACCTCACCCGCAGCCTCAGCGGGAAGTCCGGGGCGCGCGTCTACAGCGTGGACGTGACGACGGCGGACTACAGCGGCCAGGCGATCCTCAAGCTCGACACGGCGCCGAACCCGGAGTGGAACGAGCAGGAGGAGGCTCGACGCCATGTGCGCGCTGTCGAGCTGAACCAGCGCTACGCCGAGGCCCACCTCCCCCGGGTCGTCCACTCGCTCGTGCATGACGGGCTCGCAGCAACGCTCTCCAGCATCGCCGGTGGTGGCCTCGAGTACGTGGTGCCATGGGCCCACGTCGACTACGAGCGGCAGGTGACGTCGGCGACGCGGATCTCCCGAGATCTGCTGGGCGAGTGGAACC
Source organism: Acidimicrobiales bacterium (assembly GCA_041611015.1). Taxonomy (GTDB): domain Bacteria; phylum Actinomycetota; class Acidimicrobiia; order Acidimicrobiales; family UBA8592; genus JBFINV01. The sequence goes on from JBFINV010000079.1 coordinate 1,069, forward strand.
GTGGCTACACGCTCTCTGCGCTGCTCGAACCATGTGACGTCGTCCTGACCTCGTGGCTCGGCTACCGGCTCGATCCCCGCGAGGGACGGATCGCCCGGTTCGTCGAGTCCACGGGGGTGGACCCGGCCGCGCCGTCGTTCATCTTCGACGGACGCTGCTTCCCCAACCCCTACGCAGTGGCATGCGGAGAGGCCCGGACCCCGGGTCGGACGGCGCTGCGAGCCGCCTGGGGCGCCGCCCACGGCGACCTGCACGGTTTCAACGTGCTGATGCCGGCGAGCGGCGAGCCCGAGGCGTACTACATGATCGATCTGGCCTACTTCCGCGAGGATGTCCCCCTCTTCTACGACAACGCCTACTTCGAGCTCGCTCACCTGCTCCACTCACGCGAAACGGCCACGGTGCGTCGCTGGATGCAGCTGCTCGGGTCGGCCCACGGGCGGGCGGTCCCGACCGGCGACGACTACGGCCTGCTACGGATCATCGAGGCCGTACGCGGAGGGCTCGGAGAGTGGATCTCGGAACGGGAACCGAACCGGCTGGCGTACATGGAGTCGCAGTCCTGGCTGGCTCGGGTGGCGGTGGGGCTCAACTTCGTCAACAAGCGGGTTGCGGACCAGATCAAGCTCCTGGCCTTCATGTACGCGGCGCTGAACCTGCGCTCGTACCTCCGCTTCCAGGGCGTGAGCTGGCCATCGGTCGGCCCCGTCCTCGCCGTCTGAGACGTCCGGCCCTGCCTCGACGCTTTCGGCGGCCGAGTCCGGCCGCGTCTACCATGCCGGGTGCGCCCTTGGAACGTGGTCGGCCGGGTCTTGCGGGCAGGACCGACTGGGTGGGAGGCACCTTTGGAGTGCGGACGCTGCGGAATGCGGAGCCCCGAGGGGATGCGGTTCTGTGGCGGCTGCGGAGCCCCGATCGAGGAGACGACCGCACCGGAGGCGCCCACCCGAGCCCCGACCGAGCTGGCCGAGCGCCGTCACATGACGGTGATGTTCTGTGACCTCGTCGGGTCCACGCCCCTTGCCGAGCGGGTGGACGCCGAGGACCTGCGTGACGTCCTGGCCGACTTCCAGGGCGTGTGCGTCGAGGCCGTCGAGACCTTCGACGGCCACATCTCGAAGTACATGGGCGACGGGGTCCTCGCCTACTTCGGCTACCCGCACGCCCACGAGGACGATCCCAGGCGAGCGGTGCACGCCGGGCTGGCGCTCATCGAACGGCTGCGGGCCCTGAACGAACGGCTCGCGAAAACCCACGACCTGGAGCTCCACGTGCGGGTGGGGGTCCACACGGGCTTGGTGGTCGCCGGCGAGATGGGTGCCGGGCAGACCCGTGAAGAGTTCGCGATCGTCGGCGAGACCCCCAACATCGCAGCCCGCCTCGAAGCCGCGGCCGGCCCCGACACCGTGGCCATCAGCGACGTCACCATGCGTCTGGTCGATGGTTACTTCACCATCGAGCCCAAGGGGGCCCTCCCCCTCAAGGGGGTGTCCCGCCCGATCCAGGTCTTCGAGGTCGGCCGGGCGACCGACGTCGTCGACCGGCTGGAGGTGGCGGCTCGAGGCCCGCTGACCCCCCTGATCGGCCGCCGCGCCGAGATCGACCGGCTCCTGACCGAGTGGGAGTCCGTCGCCGCCGGCCAGGGCTCGGTGGTCCACATCACGGGGGAGGCCGGCATCGGCAAGAGTCGGGTGGCCCGAGCCCTCGGACGTGAGCTGGCAGGTGGGCTGCGCGCCACCTTCTCCTGGCAGTGCTCGCCCTATCACCAGACCAGTGCGCTGCATCCTGTCATCCGGTTCATCGAGAGCTGGCTGGGCCTGACCGACATCGAAGCAGCCGATCAGGTCCGGCGGGTCGAAGCCGCCGTGGAGCGTGCCGGGCTCGACACGGGCGAAACCCTCGGGAACCTGACCGACCTGCTCGGCATCGACGCTGGCATCCGGTCAAATCTGTCGCCGCTCGACGCCCGGGCCGCTCGGATGCTGATCCTCGAGTCGCTGCTGGTCACCGACTCGTCCAACCATCCCCTCTTGTTGGTCGTCGAAGACCTTCACTGGGCCGATCCCACGACCCTCGAGCTCCTCGGCCGGCTGGTGGATCGCATCCCGGCCCTGCCGGTCATGGCGGTCTTCACCTCCCGACCAGACTTCAGCCCGCCCTGGTCGGGCCGTTCCCTGGAGATGGCGCTGGGGCCGCTGTCCGACGACGAGGTGTCCCGGATGATCGGGGCGGCCACCCCGCAGCTGCCGGTCAGCGCCGACCTGGCCACCAGGGTCGCGGAGGCCGCCGATGGCATCCCGCTCTTCGTCGAGGAGATGGTCCGGATGCTCTCGAGCGAGGCGGACCGGGCCGATCCCGCAGCCCAGCTCGCGGAACCGGCCGTCCCGGCGACGCTACGCGGGCTCCTCACCGCCCGCCTCGACCGCCTCGAGAAGTCCCGTGATGTGGCCCAGGTGGCGGCGGTCCTCGGGCGGGACCTGCCCGAGTACCTGCTCGCTGCGCTGGTCCCTCACGATCCACCGGCGCTCGCCGCCGCCCTGGAGGAGCTGGTCGCCGCAGACGTGTTGCGCCAGATCTCCGACGGGCCCCGCCGCTACGAGTTCACCCATGCGCTGCTCCAGGACGCGGCCTACGCCACCTTGCTGCGCCGACGCCGGCGGGAGGTACACACCGCAGCTGCAGACGTCATGACCAGCCGGTTCCCGACCCTGGCCGAGAGCGAGCCCGAGGTCATCGCCAGGCACTACACCCTGGCGGGTCGCCACGACCGGGCCGCGCAGTACTGGCGAGCAGCCGGGCTACGGGCGCTGGCTGCCGCGGCGTTCGTCGAGGCCGTCGACCACTTCACGCACGGCCTCGAAGCGGTCGAGGAGTGGGAGTCGTCCGAGGCCCAGGACGTCGAGCGCATCGACCTGCTGACCTTCCTGGCCGCGGCCCGTCAGGCCGGGCACGGCTACGCCGACCCCGAGGTCGGCGACATCTACAACGAAGCGGCGGCACTGTGCGAGGCCCGGGGCGACGACGACCGGCTGATCTTCGTCCTACGCGGCCTCTGGCTCTTCCACCTGCTCCGCGCCGACTACACCACCGCGGCCGAGCTGGGCGAGCGCATGCTCGCGCTCGGTGAGGCGCGCGACGACTGCGACATCCTGGTCGAGGGGCACACGTACTTGGGGATGTGCGCCAGCTTCCGGGCCGAGCTCGAGACCGCCCGATCGCACCTCGAGACCGCGATCGACCTCTACACCCCGTCGGATCGACCCGAGCAGATCTACGCCACCCTGGGCGAGTCGGTGGTCATGGCGCACGCCTACCTGGCCCCGGTCCTCTGGCTCCAGGGGCAGGTAGCCGAGAGCGAGCTGCGCAGCGATCAGAGCCTGGCCCTGGCAGAGGGGCTCTCCAGCCCCATGACCCGAGCCCAGGCTTGGGGCATGCGCGCCCTCTTCCACGTCAGCCGCAAAGAGCTCGAACCGGTCCAGGCCTGGACCGAGAAGGTCATGGCGTTCTGCGAGGAACGCCACATCCCGTACTGGCAGCAGCTGTCGTCGGCGCTCCACGGCTGGTTCGTCGGCCGCACGGGCGACATCGACGCCGGCCTGCGCGAGGTCCGCCAGAGCGTCGACGCCTACCTGGCTGCGGGCTCGCGGCTGGGCTTGCCCAGCCTGATGATCATGCTCGCCGACCTCCACCGGGTGGCCGGCGACGTGGACGCCGGCCTCGACGCCATCCGGCGGGGAGAGCAGCACATCGGCGCCACCGGCGAGAGGGACGGCCTGATCGGTCTGCTCCGGAGCAAGGGCGAGCTCTTGCTGACCCAGGACCCGCCCGACCTGGCGGGCGCCGAGGACGCGTTCGTCCTGAGCGCGGAGACCGCGCGGGCCCAGGGGGCCCGGCTCAACGAGTTGCGGGCCACGGCGAAGCTGCTCAAGTTCCGGCGCCGACACGGCATCCCCGAGACGATGACCGCGCGCTTCGCCGAGCTCTGCCGCTGGTTCCCCGAATCCTGCGATCTGCCCGACCTCCGCGAGGCCAGGGCGCTGTTGGAACAGCTCGCATCCGAGCCCGACCTGGACGTGGCGTCGGGCTGAGGGTGGAGCGCGTCAGCGCAGCGGCTGCCTCGGGTCCCGGCGTCGGCCCTGGGCGGTGTAGTTCGCGAACAGCGGGCCCCGGCTACGCCCGGTGGGCGTGGTCCACATCCACTTCGGCAGGTTGTCCCACATCAGGTTGCCCAGGTTCCCCGGTAGGTTCGGCGTCGGCCAGAACCGGTCGAGGCCCAGCCGGCGCATGAACTCGCCGGCGTCGATCCCCAGGGCGTCGTCGGCCTTCGACATCGCCGCGGCAGCCGCGGCGTAGGGCGCCCAGGCCACCTTGAGAGCCATGAAGAGCTCGGTCGGGTAGTGGTCCGGCTCGATCACCTCGACAGGTTCGCCACGGCCGGTCCGCTTGCGCACCGCCTCGGCGGCGTTGAGGCCGCTGACGACCGCACCCTCGACGGTGGACACGTCGGCGAAGTTCCGCACATAGGTACCCGCCAAGAACAGGTTCTCGAGCTCGGTGGTGGTCTCGGGGCGCTTGGACCAGCTGCCGACCATGTTGGCGAAGAGCTCCTCGCCGGTGTTCATCTCGATCGAGGTCTTGTGAAGGTCGATGTCGTCCACGTCGAGGGGGTAGTTCTCGCGGAACTCGCGCAGGATGTAGTCGATGGCCGTCTGGGGCCGGTCCAGGTCCAGGCGTAGGTTGCCGTCCTCGTCACGATCCTCCGAGGGGATGGACAGCAGGGAGACCACGTCGGACACCGTGACGTAGAGAAAGGTGTTCTCCTGGTCCGGCCAGAGCTGGGAGTAGTCCAGGAACGTCATCTCGTAGTCGGCGTCGACGAAGACGACCACGTCGTCGGGGATCCCCTCGTGCTTGGACCGCAGGTGCAGCTCGACCGACGCCATGGGCTCTGCCATCAGGTACCGGATCCGTCCCAGCGCCGGGTCGGCGTTGTAGACCCGACCCTCGACCAGTTTGGCCATCATCCCCGGGCTGAGCGCCAGGATCACGTTGTTCTCGGCGACATCGACGGAGAACTCGGGGCCGTCCCAGTCCCAGCCGGGCTCCTCGCCCCGGCCGATGCCGGCGCCCGGATCGCCCGGTTGCGGGAACACCGAGGGCGACCGGTTCACTTTGCGGAACACCAGCTCGCCGATGCCTCTGCCGTCCTCGGTGGGGTTCAGCCGGACGAGACGGTGCAGCGGCTCCCACCGGAACTTCTTGAAGCCGTCGAGCTTCTGGAACCACGGCTCGAGCATGGCGGTGTACTTGTCGCCGGCGAGCAGCCAGAGCTGGGGCACGGGCACCCGGTTGCCGTACTTGAGGAACGTCCGGTAGCTCTTGGCCGACGCCTGGAAGCTGCCGATCCCCCACACCGTGTACCAGGTCTTCTGGTGGAGCTGCGCGCAGCCCTCGGTCATGTAGGGCCGCGACCGGAGGAACCCGTTCACCGAGTACTGGTCGAGGAAGTGGTCCCGGTGGACGGGCGTGGCCAGCAGGTCCACCATCGAGTACATGAACAGGAACAGGTCGGCGGGAGAGGCCACGCCGGAGGCCAGGTTGCGGAACATGTCCTGGGGGCCGCCCGGGTTCACGAGCTCGGGGAACTCGCCCGGCTCGCCCTTGAAGTGGAACCGAAACGCCTCTCGGGGCGTGAAGTTGCCCATGATCCCGATCTCGTCGGCGATCTTCCAGAAGTTGTAGTACCAGTTGACGAACATGTGGTAGCTGTGCTCGCGTCGCAGCCCCGTCACCGGATCCTCGAAGGCGCGCAGCATGCCGCCGACGAAGTCGTCCTGCTCGTAGAGGGTGACCTCGTAGCCCCGCTCGAGCAGCCGGAGCGAGGCGGAGAGCCCCGCCAGCCCGGCGCCCACGATCTCGACCTTGTCCCCCATGCCGACCTCCGTTCGCTGGTGCCTGGAGCGCTCGAGCCCACCGGCCGGGATCGCAGGCCCCGGATCCGCGACGGCGTTCGGCCCGCGTCCCGACCCTACCCCAGGCGCCGCGCCCGGTCCCGGGCCACCTCAGCGCCGGGACAGCTCCCGGACGTGACCGATCAGCGCGAGGAGCGGTTCGGGATCCTCTGCGAAGCGCTCGGCCTCCTCGCGTGCCGCATCGGCGATCCCGTCCAGCACCCGCTCGGCCTCCTCGAGCTGGTCCCGGCAGGCCGCCGCGAACGCCGCCAGGCGTTCGCTGTCGTCGTCGTCCCGGCAGTACAGCTCGCACACGGCCGGGTCCCGGATCGCCAGCGCCGCAGGCAGCGTGAGGATGCCGTCGCGGATGTCCTCCTCGCCGCCGCCACCGAGGGCCTCCAGGCCTCGCTGGTCGCCGACGTCGTCGCAGCCGTGGTAGAGCACGCCCAGCAGGTGGCCGAACTGGCGCAGGCCCTGGGACCGGGCCCCGAGGACCGCGCAGACCTCGAACATCGAGCCGGTGTCCTCACCGGCGATGCGCCGCCAGTCCTCCACGCCGAGCGGCAGGCGCCGCAGGCGCCACTGGAGGCACTCCGCCGATCCCAGCCGGCGCAACAGCTCCGCCAGGTGGCGAACCGCGAACGGGTCCTCGGCCACCAGATCGAAACCGTCGGCCACGAGGTAGCCCGAGCTCATCAGCGCCGGCAGGGTGCCGAAGCGGGTGTGCAGCGTGGCGATGCCCCGGCGCTCGTCGGACTCGTCGAGGATGTCGTCGATGATCAGCGACATGTTGTGCATCAGCTCCACCACCACGGCCAGCTCGATGGTGGAGTCCGGCACCGGCTCGGCGTGGGTGGCCCGCCAGCAGCCGAAGATGGTGAGGGGGCGGAAGTGCTTCTGGGTGCCTTTGAATGCCCAGCACAGGGGCTCCCGCAGCTCGGGGTCGACCTGGTCCACCCAGCTGTCGAGCCTGGTGCGGAGCCGGGCCACGTCGGGCTCGGCCCCGAGGCGGACGATGACCTCCTCGGCGGTGCTCACCGGCCCAGCCTCCTCAGGACTTGACGCGTTGCTGACGGCGGTCAGCGGGTTCGTCGGGACCCGGCATCCACTCCCTGGTCATGGTGTCGAAGTCGTCGACACCAGCCCGCGACTCCTGAGACGCGATCTCGCCGGCCTCACGCATCAAACCGAGGAGCTCGTCGCGCAGCACCCGCCGGGCCGTGGCTGCGGCCTCGTCGTCGGTCATGGACTCCCGGGCCAGCTGGGCGAGGGTGGCCGAGCGTTGCGCCAGGAGGCCGACGCACCGTCCCATGGCCCGGAGCGACGCGCCGACGAACAGCGCCGAGCCGCCGAGGAACAGCGCCGGCACGGCGAGGGCGTCGTCGCTTCGGGACGGTTCGTCCGTTGCGGGCATGGCAGCGGTCCTCCGGGTGGCCCGGGGTGCGCTACCGGACCCACCAGTCCGCCCCCGTGCCGAGTCGGCGAATCGTACCGGACCCCCGGCCGCGGCGTCCAAGGCCTCGAGGCCGGAGCCGGGATGGGCCGCGAGGACTGGCCGACCCGCGCGTAGCACACTGGGGCTTCCGACCCGGAGGAGCGATGGTGGGCGACACGAGCGAGCTCCGCTTCGAGCCGAGCAACCTCGACAAGGTGTTCTTCCCGGACGCCGGGGTCACCAAGGGCGACGTGCTCGACTACTACGTCCGAATCGGCCGGCTGATGCTCGAGCACGTTGCTGGTCGGGCCCTCGTGCTCGAGCGCTTCCCGGACGGGATCGACGGGGGCGGCTTCTACCAGAAGAACACCCCCTCCCACGTGCCAGCGTGGATCGAGCGGGTGGAGATCCCCACCGTCGAAGGTGGTACCACGACCTACTCGGTGATCCACGATGTCGAGGGCCTCGCCTACCTCGCCAACC
>JBFINV010000080.1:0-8725 GCA_041611015.1 Acidimicrobiales bacterium
CGAGTTCCCTCCGCTCGCTGCGCTCGCTTCGGTCATGCGCAGAGCGCAGGCGCCCACCGGTCCGACCGGCGAAGCCGGATCGGACCTCCGTCGCTGTCGTTGCTGCGTTGCCGGGAGTTCTCTTCGCTCGCGGCGCTCGCTTCGGTCATGCGCAGAGCGCAGGCGCCCACCGGTCCGACCGGCGAAGCCGGACCGGAGGATCGGGCCTCCGACGGCGCTTCGGGGCTCGGCCTCTACATGTTCTTGGCCACGTGGTCCCAGTTGACCAGGTGGTCCATGAAGGTCTCGAGGTAGTCGGGGCGGGCGTTGCGATAGTCGATGTAGTAGGCGTGCTCCCACACGTCCACGGTCAGCAGGGCCTTGACGGAATGGGCGAGCGGCAGATCGGCGTCCTTGGTGGTCATGACCTTCAGCCCGCCGTCGTCGACCAGCCAGGCCCAGCCGGAGCCGAAGACGCCCTTGGCGGCGTCGACGAACTCGCTGCGGAACGCGTCGTAGGATCCGAAGGCACTGTTGATGGCCTCGCCCACGTCGCCGTCGGGCTGGCCGCCCCCACCGGGGGTCATGCAGTGCCAGTAGAAGGTGTGGTTCCAGACCTGGGCTGCCTGGTTGAACAGTTTGCCTTCTGCGGAGGTGATGATGTCCTCGAGGGACTGGTCCTCCATGTCTGTGCCCTCGGTCAGGCTGTTCAGGGTGTTGACGTAGGCCTGGTGATGCTTGCCGTAGTGGTACTCGAGGGTCTCGCGGCTGATGTGGGGCGCGAGCGCGTCCATCTCGTAGGGCAGGTCGGGGAGCTGAAAAGCCACGGGCGGTCCTTCCTCGGCTGATTGGGATCGGGACCCGATGCTACTCACGGCGGGTCCTGATTCGCCTCGGCTCGGTCGGATCGGGGCCAGTAGGCTTCTCCCGCGTGAGCACCGATCGCCTCGACCCCGGCGTCCAGCCGGCAGCGCAGCCCGCGCCGGACATCGCCGCCGAGGAAGAGGCGCAGCGTACCTTCAGCCTCTCGATCGTCATCTCCGGCATCCGCTGCCTGCTCACCTACGTGATCTTCCCGTTCGTGGCCCCGCTGGTGGGCATCGCCTCGGGCGTGGGCTCCACCGTCGGGGTGATCGCCAGCGTGATCGGCATCGCCGCCAACCTGTGGAGCATCCGCCGGTTCCACGCCTCGAACCACCCGTGGCGGTGGCCCATCACCGCCATCAACGTGGCTGTGATCGTGCTGCTGGCCGTGCTCCTGGTGATCGACCTCAACAACCTCTGAGGCCGGGCCGGCCGTCGGGACTCAGGCGGTGGTGACCAGGATTCTCGCCGAGGCGAAGGCGCCGATCCCCACGGCGTTCCCGTCGACCTCCACGGTGGTGGTGCCGTCGGGGGACAGGGCGGTCACCACGCCCTCGCGCCCGGGCAGGATGGCCGCCTCCTCGAGGTACTCCAGCAGGCCGGGCCGGAACTCGAGCTCCTCGGGGATCCGCTCGACTCGGAAGGTGGCGCCCACCTCGAGGGCGTTCAGGACCGAGGCGTCGTCGGGGTCCTCGTAGCCGGATCCTGGAATGGGGTTGCCGTGCGGGCAGGTGGTGGGGTCGTCGAGGACCCGGACCAGCGCGGCCTCGACCGTGGGCGAGATCACGTGCTCCCACTTGCCGGCCTCGTGGTGGGCCTCGGCCCAGCTGAGCCCCAGCACGTCGGTCAGGAAACGCTCGGCCAAGCGGTGCCGCCGGACCACCTGCAACGCCAGCTCATCACCGTCGTCGGTGAGGTCGATCACACCGTCGTTGACCACGACGAGGCCCTCGCGCTCCATCCGGCGCACCATCTCCGAGACCGCCGGCCGGCTGACGTCGAGCCGCTCGGCGATCCGGGCCTGGATGACCTGGACGTCGTCCTCGGCCAGCTCGAAGATGGTCTCGCAGTACTCCTCGAACGCCGGATGGTACTCGGGAGCCTCGTACACCATGGCCCGATTGTACCGGGCCTCCTCCGGGGGATGCCCGTGCACCCGTCCGATCAGCCGAAGCGATCGAGGATCCGTTGGTTGGTGCGGGGCCAGGCCTCGTTGGCCCAGGGTCCGTAGTCGGTGCCGCTGATCGCGACGGCCGCCAGGCCCCGGCTGGGGTCGACCCACAGGTAGGTACCGCTGCCGCCGAAGTGGCCGAAGGTCGCGGGGTCGTGGCCCGGTGCGGTCCAGTGGGGTTGCTTGGACCCCCGGATCTCCATCGCCAAGCCCCAGTCGTTCGGGTCGAAGCTGCCGAGACCCGGAAGCACGCCGGCCAGGCCCGGGAACTGGATCGTGGTCGCCTCCTGCAGCGAGCTCGGGTGGATCAGCGACGGGTCGAGGAGCTCGCGGGCGAGGCGCAAGAGGTCGGCGACGCTGGTGTGGATGCCGTGGGCGGGCGAGCCCCGGAGCACCGTCGACGACATGCCCAGCGGTCCGAGGACCGCCTCTCGCTGGTAGGTCTCGTAGGGAATGCCGGCCCGGGCGGCCAGGTGATCGGCGAACTGCTCGATCCCGGCGTTCGAGTAGATGCGCCGGCGCCCCACGTCGGCGATCGAGCGATGCTCGTCGAAGGCCAGGCCCGAGGCGTGAGCGAGGAGGTGCCGGACGGTGGCCCTCTCCGGGCCCGCCGGCTCGTCGAGGTCGAGGGTGCCCTCCTCGACGGCCACCAGCGCCGCCAGCGCGACGACCAGCTTCGAGATGGACGCCACCCGCGAGATCGCGGTCGTGTCGCCTGCGGTCCCGACCACTGCCTCGCTGGTGGTCACCGCCAACGAGGCCCGCCCTGGGTCCGGCCAGTCCGTCACCAGCGAGGACAGGTCCAGTGGAGGGTCGGCGCCAGTCACGGCGCAAACGTAGTGGAGCGCCGAATTCGCTGTTCAGAGGGGTTGTCGACCGCGCTCTGGGTAACATCTCCTACTGCCTGAACACCTCGGCCGCCCGTAGGATCGCCCGCGTGGCCGCGTCGAGCGGCTTCGGGCCTGTCCAGCCGGCCGGTGTCTCAGCGAGCGAGCCCAATGCCCCCCACCCCACCGAACCATCCATTTTCGACGGACTCTCAGGGACGGGACCGTTTAGGGCCTCCGAGCGGTGGGCATCTACCGTATAGCGGCATCGTCGAGCCGACGATCTTGCCCATCCAAGACGAGGTCACCCCCAGCGTTCCGGGAGTTGCTGTGCCCGAGCCGCCAGGAAATTGCAACCCTCCCGGATTGTCCTTTTGGGAGCTGATCCGGGAGGACTACACCGCCCACGGTCGGGACTGGCGCAGTCCTGGTTTCCGCGCCGTGGCCGTGCACCGTTTCGGGAACTGGCGCATGGGGGTGCGGAGCCGTCTGCTCCGGGCCCCGCTCAGCATGCTGTACCGCAGCCTGTACCGGCGGGGCCGGCTTCGGGGTGGCATCGAGATCCCATATACCGCTCCCCTGGGTCGCCGGGTGATCATCGATCACCACTCGGGCATCGTCCTCAACGGGAGAGTCCGGCTGGGCAACGACGTCCGTATCCGGCAGAACACCACCATCGGGGTCAAGAGCACCACCGATCTCGGGGCCCCCGTCATCGGCGACAACGTCGACATCGGGGCTGGCGCGGTGATCCTCGGCGCCGTCCACGTCGGGGACCACGCAATGATCGGTGCCAATGCCGTGGTGATCTCGGACGTGCCCGCCGGGGCGGTCGCGGTCGGGGTCCCGGCGAGGGCGGTGGCAAGCCGGCGGCCCCAGGGCCACATCAGATCGGTGTGATGGCCCTCCCGGGCGTCGGCGGGCTCGGCACGATCGTGGGCAGGCTCGGCTCGTGATCACCGTCGGCCCCGGCGGGCGCGCCGCGAGCCAGCTCCGGGAGCGGATGAGCCACGCCGGCAAGGACGGGCTGACCCCGGACACCGGCTGGGCCATGGGTCTCGAGGTCGTCGGCCTGCTCACCAGCCTCCTGGCGTTCGCGCTGTTGGGCCGGGCTCTCGGGGCCGAGGGCTATGGCAACTTCGCAGCGCTGTACGCGGTGATCTGGCCGCTGAGCGCCATGGCGTCATCTGGCGTGGGCCTGACGTTGCTGGATCACGTCGTCCGCGACCGGGAGGACCTCGAGCGAACGTTCCGCTCCTGTCTGGGGATGACGCTGGTGTTCGGAACGCTGCTGCTGGTTGCCGGCACCGCGGTCACCAGCCTCATCGTGGACCTGAAGCTGGTCACGATCGCGAGCGTCTTCGCCATCGAGATGATCACGTTCCCGGCTTTCCTGGTGGCGACCAACGTGGTCTTCGCCCGAGACGGGTTCGCAGCAGCCGCACGGTTCAGGGTGCTCTACCAACTGGCGCGAGCGGTGGTGCTGGTGGCCTTGTTCGCCACCGGGTCGCTCACCATCGCCAGCTTCGGGGCCGCCAACCTGGCCGTCACCGGGGTCCTGGCGGCGGGTGCGATCCGCACCGTCCGCGCCAGCTACGGCATCGGCACCGCGCCCGGGCGCATCGTCGGCCGCCACGTGCGCACCAGCGCGATCTACTCGGCCGGCATCACCGGGCTGGCCCTGCAGACCGACGGCGACAAGCTCCTGCTGGCCAGCTACGGCCAGACGGTCGCCACCGGGCTCTACTCTGCGGCCTACCGGGTGGTGATGCTCGGGTTGGTGCCCGTCAACGCCGTGGTGCAGGCCACCCACCTCAGGTTCTTGGACCACGACGGCGACGGTCACAGCGTGTTCCTGCGGCGGGCGTTGGGATTCTCGGTGTTGGCGACCCTCTACGGAGCCGTCGTCGGGACCGCTCTGGTGGCGCTGGCCCCGCTGCTGCCGTACCTGGTCGGTTCGGACTTCGACGGCTCCGTGGAGATCGTGCGCTGGCTGGCGCCGCTGGTCATCATCCGGGGGGTGACGATCTTCCCGCTCAACGGCCTGATGGGCCTGGGCAAGACCCTGCTGCGAACCATGTTGTTGCTGGGTTCGTCGGTGCTGAGCATCGGCATCTACGTGGCGCTCATCCCCACCTATTCGTGGAAGGGGGCCGCCATCGGCACCATCGTCGGCGAGCTGGCGTTGGCCGTCGCCGCCTGGGTCCTCCTGGTGCGATTCGTTCGCGCTCAGGCCCCCGTCGCCGAGCAACTCGCCGACTCGGAGCCGGCCGGATCCCTCTGAGCGTCTGGACCCTCCAGCCCGGAACCAGCGGAGCCTTGGTGCCGGGCGCCCGCAGGTGCGAGGCTGCGGAGCCGTGCCCCACCCAGAAGGACCGACGTCCAGCGCCGAGGACCGATGACGTTCTGGGAGGCGGTCCTGCTCGCCGGGGGCGGCGGCGTGGCTGGGATCATCAACGCCATGGCCGGCGGCGGGTCCAGCCTCACCGTGCCCCTCTTGGTGCTGGCGGGCGTCCCGGGCAACGACGCCAACGGGTCGAACCGGGTGGGCCTGCTCACCTCCAACCTCGCGACGGCGTGGTCGTTCCACCGGGAAGGGGTGACGGCATACCGTGAGGCCAGCCCGATCCTGGGCCCGGTCGTGGTGGGGTCGCTGGTGGGATCGCTCGTCATCAGCCAGCTCGCCGACAGCGCCTTCGAGACCCTCTTCGGGGCCCTCATGTTGCCGATCGTCGTGCTCGCGCTCCACAACCCCGAGCCTCGGCTCGACGGGCGCACCTGGCGCCCGACGACCACGGTCGCGGTGTTCTTCCTGATCGGCTTGTACGGCGGCGCGGTGCAGGCCGGGGTGGGCCTGGTGCTGCTCGCAGCGCTGACCCGGGCCGGCTACGACCTGGTCCGGGCCAACGTCATCAAGGTGCTCGTGGTGCTGGTCGTCACCGCGATCGCGCTCCCGGTCTTCGTCGTGCAGGGACAGGTGCGGTGGGGTCCCGCCGCTGTGCTGGCCGCCGGCCTGGCCATCGGCGGTTGGGTCGGCGCTCGGATCGCGGTGCGCGGCGGGGAACGGGTGATCCGAGGGGTCCTGGTGGTGGCGGTGATCGGCCTGGCGGGCAGGCTCCTGGGTCTGTACGGCTGAGCAGCCCGCTGCACCGACCAGGTCCCTCTACGATCGGGCGATGCCGCCGGAGATCGTCGTGGTGGGGAGCGCCAACCTGGACCTCGTCGTCGGCGTCGACCATGTGCCCCAGGTGGGCGAGACCGTCCTCGGGGGCGACCTCCAGGAGGTGCCCGGGGGCAAGGGAGCAAACCAGGCGGTGGCCGCAGCCCGGCTGGGTCGGTCGGTGGCCATGGTCGGGCGGGTGGGGGACGACGCCGCCGGCGACACGTTGGCGGCAGCGTTGGCCGACGCCGGCATCGACACGTCGGCGCTGCTGCGAACCCCGGGAGTGCCGAGCGGGGTGGCTCTGATCTCGGTCCAGGCCGACGGGGACAACGCCATCGTGGTGAGCCCGGGGGCCAACGCCCGCCTGACTGCGGCCGACGTCGGCGCGGCAGCCGCACTGGCCCTGGCGCCGGTCGTCCTGGCCCAGACCGAGATCCCGCTCGAGGCGGTCATCGAAGCCTCGCGATCGGTCGAGGGGACCTTCGTCCTCAACCCGGCGCCCGTGCCCCCCGATGGCGTGCCCCTCGAACTGCTGGATGCGGTGGACGTGCTGATCCCGAACCAGACCGAGCTGGCCCTGCTCGTGGGCCATCGGGGCCCGGTCGGCGCCGACCGGGCTGCAAGCCTGGCCCGGCAGCTGCCGTGCGCGTCGGTGGTGGTCACCCTCGGCGCCGACGGAGCCCTGGTCGTCACCGGCGGGGATGCGCACCACGTGCCCGCGCCGGTGGTCCAGCCCGTCGACACCACCGCGGCGGGTGACGCGTTCTGCGCGGCCATCGCCGACCGCCTGGTCGCAGGCGGTGATCTCGTTGCGGCCACCGAGTGGGCGGTCCGGGTGGGTGCAGCCACCACGCTGGTGGCGGGGGCCCAGCCCTCGCTCCCCACCCCGGCGGAGGTGGAGACGCGCCTGCGCGGGTAGTTCTGCTCGCGGACGGTGCCGGCGGGCGCTCCTACAGTTGGGGCCCATGCGCCGTCTCACCGACGCCGAGCTCACGGCCGCCCGGGATGCGTTGCTCGGCCCCGAGGGGAACGCCCTCCGGTCGGCCGTGGTGGACATGACCCTGGGGCGACCGATCAGCTCCGATGCCGGTGCTGACCTGGCGAGGGAGCTGGGTTGGGCCGAGGGTGACCGCCTGACCGAGGTGGGTCAGCTGGTGGCCGACCCGCTCCGGGAGCTGGCGTTCTACGAGGAGCGGGCCGGGACCATGGCCTCCCAGGACGTGGTGCCCCGCCTGGCCAAGCAGAACTACGCGGGCAAGCGGGTGATCGAGCTCGGAAGCGGCGGCGGCTGCAACCTGCTCGGTCTGGGCGAGGTGGATGGTTGGTTCGTGGGGATCGATCCCATGCCGGTGTCGCTGCAGATCATGCCCGTCCTGGCCCGTATCGCCGGGCGGCCCTGCCCCGTGGCCGTGGAGGCCTTCGCGGAGCAGGTCCCCTTCGCCGGCGGGAGCTTCGACGTCACGCTCTGCTACTCGGCGCACCAGTACTTCGACGTCGACGCGGCCATCGCCGAGATGGACCGGCTGCTGGGCCCCGACGGCGAGGTGATCATCGTCGGGATGAGCCTCTGGCCCTTCATCCCCGAGACCGCCGTGCGCTTCGCCCGCACCCGCAGCCTGGGGACGCTCAAGTACGACCTGGTCACCATCGCCAACACCGCCTGGTACCAGCTCCGGGGCCGGCGCCTCTTCCAGACCTCGGGGGCCAACACCACTGGCTACCCGATCTACCCTTCGGGTCGCTACATGCGGCGGCGGCTCCGGGAGCACGGCTTCGAGGTGGACGAGGAGACCACGACGCGGTTGCCGAGCGATGAGACCGCGCTGTTCGCCCGCCGAGCCTGAGCCCTGCGGTCAGGCCGACAGGAGGTCCACCACCTCGCTCAACGTGCTCACGTAGCGGTCGGCCCGGGCGACCACCTCGGGGTCCGGATGGGGCCCCACCAGGATGGCGATGGCCCCGGCGCTACGGGCGGCGGCCACGTCGACCGCGGTGTCGCCCACCATCGCCAGCTGCTCGACGGGGACCCCCAGCGCGGCGGCGGCGGCGCGAACCGGACCGGGGTCGGGCTTGGCGCCGTGCCCGGAGTCGAAGCCGATCACCACTGCGAACAGGTCCGCCCACCCGAGCACGGCGAGCTGGCTGCGGGTGCTGGCCTCCTCGTCGTTGGTGACCACGGCGAGAGGAAGGCCGCCAGCGTGGAGGGCTGCCACTGCCTCGCCGGCGCCGGTCGCTGCGGTCACGGTGCGGGTGACGAGTTCGGTCGTGCGGTCGACGAAGGCCCAGCCGTCGCCGTACCCGTCGACGAGCTCGGCGATCTCGCGGTTCGAGAGGTAGCGGGTCGGGGCATCGGCTTCGACCCGGGCGGCGTCGAGATCGACCCCGACGGCCTCGGCGAGGCGACGACGCAGCCGGGGGTCAGGGGCGACGTGGTGGAGCGCATCGAGCATGGCCTCGGTCCAGGTGCGCTCGAAGTCGACCAGGGTGCCGTCCTTGTCGAATGCGACCGCCGCTACCCGCACCGTCGTCGCCACCGGCCCCGCATGGGCGCCCAGTCTCGCATCAGGAGCCTCGTATGTGTGGTTTGCGGACCAGCCGGACGTGACCGGTCGATTCCCGGCGATCTGGTTCGTCGTGGAGCCGACAGGTTCCGATCCGACGACAGGAGACACCGATGACGAAGTACGTGCTCGCTTATCAGGGCGGCGGCATGCCCGAGAA
>JBFINV010000081.1:0-8713 GCA_041611015.1 Acidimicrobiales bacterium
CCCTCCCCGATCCTTCGGCCGGGTTGGCGCTGCTGGCTCGCACCGGCTTGTTGGGCGAGATCCTCCCCGAGGTCGACCCGTCGACCGTGGAGCGCCGAGGCCCGTCGATCGGGACGCTCGACCCCGACCCGGCGCTGCGGCTGGCGGCTCTCCTCCACGGCCTCGACCTCGACACTGCCCGCGAGCGGCTCTGGGCTCTGCGGTCGTCAAACGAACGAAGCCGGCAGATCCTCGAAGTGCTCGACGCGGTGGGCGAGCTGGCGACCGGCGCGGTCGACGACGCACCCTCGCTGCGACGTTGGGCGGCTCGGGCAGGCCCCCAGCGAGACCGGGCCCGGGCCCTGGTGGAGGCGGTGGTGCCGGATGGCGCGACGCTGGCAACCCGGTCGCGGGAGCTCGAGGACCAGCTCGGCGAGGACCTCTCGGACCTGGCCGTGCCGCTGAGCGGTGCGGAGGTCATGGCGGTGTTGGGCATCGGCGAGGGGCCCGAGGTGGGGGAGGCCCTGGCCTTCTTGCACGCTCGCCGGCTCGAGCGCGGACCGATGACCGCCGCCGGGGCCGAGCAGCAGCTCCGCGCCTGGTGGAGCGAGCGACGCTCCGGCGGGTGATGTCCCCGCCTGGCGCAGGGCCGGCGTCGAAGGGCAGACTCGTGCCATGCGTCTGCTGGCACCGACGTTCACGGGCTTCGTGCTGTTCGTGCTGTGGGCCTACGCGGTCGTCGACGTCTTGGTCACCGACCCGGCCCGGGTGAGGCGGCTGCCGAAGTTGCTGTGGCTGCTGCTGGTGGTCATGGTCTTCGGCGTGGGGGCGGTGGCCTGGTTGGCACTGGGCCGGCCCCGGACCGCCAGCTGGAGGCCTGGTGGCACCCGCGAACGGATGGCGCGCCGGTTCATCGGACCCGAGGACCGCGAGGACTGGGTGCCGCCGCTGCGCCCCCGCCCGTTCGATCGGGGCCGGGGCGCTCACCCGACGGTGGGCCCCAGCGAGGCCGAGACCGAAGAGATCACGGCGATGTTCGACACCTGGGAAGCCGAGCTCGAAGGTCGCCAACCCGACCTCGGCCCCGACGACGACGACGCCACCACGTGACGCGGCGGGGCTGGTAACCGCTGGGGCCACACCCGCTACCCTTGCCGGCCATGGGCTTCGTCCCGGTGGCACCGCCGTCGGTGCTCGAGCACGGGGAGGTGGACTACCGTCTCGCGCGCCAGGCGGTGTTGCACGCCTACCGTGCCGGCCGCCTCGACGAGCAGGACGTCTGCGACGCCCACCCGGAGCTGCGCCGGGCCGCCGCCGAGTACTCCCGGCCCACCACCGAGGGCTGTCCCATCTGCGACGACGACTGCCTGGCGCTGGTCTCCTACGTCTTCGGACCCCGCCTGCCCGCCCACGGGCGTTGCGTGAACTCGGTGGTCGAGATCGAGCGCATCCGCAAGCGCAAAGGCACCTTCACCTGCTACGTGGTCGAGGTGTGCCCGTCCTGTGCCTGGAACCACCTCCGCCGGGCGTTCGTGCTGTGATCGCCGAGCCAGAGGCCGCCCGCCGCTCTGGTCGTCGGCGAGGCTCGCGAAGCGCGGGCGACTGCGTCCGGCGCTGGAGCTTCAACTCGGCCGCGAGCGCCACCGGCGAGACCGAGTGTCGCAGCGGCGGGGTGTCGGCGGCCGTGAGCGAGCGCAGCGTGCGCTACGGCTCGGCGCGCTCCCACACTCGGGGATAGAGAACCGTGCCCGGGCGGTCGCCGGGCCTGAGGCCGTGCTCGGTCATGATCGCGCTGTGATCGGGATCCATGCCGCATTCACGGAAGACGATGCGAGCGTCGTCACCGAGCCACTTCGAGGTGAACACTCGCAGGTCGACGCCGGAGTCCAGCTTTCCGGAGCCCCCGTGCAACGTGCGGCCGTTGAAGACCACACAGTCGCCGGGCTCCATCGCCCAACTGATCACACCGAACGCGCCCGGATCCGCGTCGATGTCCGGCACCACCTGCTGTGAGTGCGCCGAGAAGTCGACCTGGTCGGCCTCGTCGTGGTCATCGGGGTTGAGGACGCCGAAGTTGTACTGCTTCCAGACCTGCGAGCCGACGTGCGACCCGGGTACGAAGGCCAACGCACTCCGCGCGGCAACAGGCACCAGGGGCATCCAGATCGTGCAGCTGTCGTACCCCTCGATCGACCAGTACGGCTCGTCTTGATGCCATGGCGTCGAGAACTGGGTGCCCGGCGAACGTACGAACACGGCGTCGAAGAAGAAGTTGACGTGCGAAGCGCGCATGACCCGGCCGGCGATCTCGGCTGCGGGTGACTCGAACACGAAGCGCTGATACTGCTCGACTCCGAACCACGCCTGGCTGTCCCAGAACATCGTCCGCCCCTCGGCATCTCGATCCCACACGCGGCCTCGGCCGGTTCGAGCCGCCAACTGCGAGTCGAGACCGTCGTTCAACAGGTCGATCCACTCCTGGTCGAACATGGCGCGCAGCAGCACGACGCCGTCGCGGTGATAGGTCGCCACCTCCTCGTCGGTGATCGCACGGCCCATTCCGGACGCGTTCCCCACAGCAGGAAACAGTACCTTCACACCGCACGCTCCGGATCGCGTGAACGAGCGTCTTCGTGTCGTTGCCGCGTCTCCTGGGTGACGTCCTCGGCTGCTGACGCCGAGGACGTGAGGGCGTGGCCCGGGACGACGAGGGGATCCCCCTGGAGCCGCGAGGGTGTCGGCCCGTAGTATCGAGATGCTCCGATGACACCCCCCGTCGCCGACGCCCTCGAGGAGCGCTGATGGCACCCAAGCTCACTGCCCCCAGGATCGCAGTCCACAAGGTGGCCCGCGGCGCGGACCCGCTGGTCATGATCACCGCCTACGACGCCCCCTCGGCCCGCATGGTGAGCGAGGCTGGCGCCGACCTGATCCTCGTGGGGGACTCCCTCGCCATGGTCGTCCTGGGCTACGAGGACACCCTGCAGGTGGGCGTCGACGACATGGTCCACCACACCGCGGCGGTGGCCCGGGCCGAGCCCGACTGTTTCGTGATCGCCGACCTTCCCTGGATGAGCTACCACGTGTCCCGCAGCGAGACCGTCCACAACGCCGCTCGGCTGATCCGCGCTGGTGCCCACGCGGTGAAGCTCGAGGGGGGCCACGAGCGGCTGCCGATGATCGAGGCCATCGCCGAAGCGGAGATCCCGGTCATGGGCCACCTGGGCCTGACGCCCCAGTCGGTGCTGGCGATGGGTGGCTTCAAGGTGCAGGGCAAGAGCACCCAGGCGGCGATGCAACTGCTCAGCGAGGCCAAGGCCCTGGTGCACGCCGGCTGTTTCGCCCTGGTGCTCGAGGGGGTGCCCAACGAGGTCGGGAAGCTGGTCACCGACACCATCGACATCCCCACCATCGGCATCGGCGCGGGCCCCGACTGCGACGGCCAGGTCCTGGTGTTCCACGACCTGCTCGGCATCGAGGATCGGTTCAAGCCCAAGTTCGTCCGGCGGTATGCCGACCTCAAGTCCCAGGCCGTGGCGGGACTTCGGGAGTTCGCCGAGCACGTCCGCAGCGGCGCCTTCCCTTCCGAGGACGAGTGCTACCACCTCTCCGAGGAGGAGGTCGAGGCCCTGGATCTCTACCGCAGCAGCGCCGGGACCGACCAGGATCCGCTCAGCAGTTGGTGACGGCTGCTCCGGCGGGTCGAGCCGACCCGAAGGTCAGCGCTCGGTCTCGGCCGAGCGCTTGAAGGGAACGATGTCGCCCGCCTCGTCCGTCAGGTGCGGGACGTCCTCGGGTGGCGCGGCGTGGGCCGGCGCCGCGTTGGCGGCGGCCTCGTTGCCCCCGCTCCCCGACACGTCGTCTCGGGCGAGCCAGGCCGCGATGGCGTCGAGGCGGCGGGCCTCGTCGGCCAGCACCCGGGCCTTGTCGGCGAGACGCTGCTCGACGTGGGCCAGGCGCAGCTCGGCCTCGGCCTCGAGCCGGGCGGCTCGCTGCTGGCGGTCGTGGGCGTCGTGCAACAGCCCTGCGGCCCGTTCGCGTGCGTTGCGCAGCCCCCGCTCGGCGTGGGCCTTGGCGTCGCGGATCGCGGCTTCGGCGGTCTGGGCGGCCTGCTCTTGGAGGGCCGCGGCCGAGGCTCGGGCCTGGGCCACGATTCGCTCCGCCTCGGCCCGGGCGTCGTCCTCGCCCCCGCCCGCGGCGACGACGCCTTGGACCGGTGACACCTTCGGGGCCGGGCTGAGCGCGGGCCGGCTGTCGGTCAGCCCCGTGGCGTGGGCCGGCGGTCGCCGATCGGGGTCCAGGCTGTCCAGCGCCACCGCGACCTCGGTCAGGAACATGTCGACATCCGCGGTTGCGTAGCCGCGCAGCACGGCGCGGCGGAACTCCTTCATGCGGATGTCATGACCACTGAGGCCCATGGGCTCGCCTGCTCCGACCTGCCACTGCGGGTCTCCAGCCTCGTACTCGACGCCACGTGGCGCAAGTTGGTCATGTGGCTGTTGTTGGAAGAGTACGGCGAGGAGGTCGGGTTCCTCGTCATCGGCGTCGTCGGTCTCGGCGTCGCTCTCGGCCTTCCCGGGCCCGGGTCGGGGCGGGCGGGCGTGGCCCGCTCGGCTGCGGCGGGTCCGCCGGGAGGCGTCGTGGCCGTCGCGCGGGTCGGATCTGTCCATGCCCATCACAGTGAGTCGCCGGGGTCGGGGTCGACCTCGCAGGATCCCATCGGCAGGCCGGCCCCGCAGCTGAGCGGGCCGGGAGGGAGTGTCGGAGGCACCCACTATGCTCAACCCAGCGCACAGCACATGACCAGACCAGGCGCCCGCCCGCCGCTTCGGTGGAACCAGCGCCCACAGACCTGTTCCCGCCGCCGAGCGGGGACCTCGCCCGGGGGACCCCGGCGAGTCCGGAGGAGGTGACCGCTCGACGAGACCGCGCGAGCCTACGAGATGATGATCCTCGTCGACGGCGACGAGGAAGATGCCGTGGTCGACGAGGTGGTGAGCCGGGTGGACGCGTGGCTCACCGAGGGCGGTAGCCGCCTGGCCAACACCGACAAGTGGGGCAAGCGGCGCTTCGCGTACGAGATCAACCACAAGACCGAGGGCCACTACGTCGTCCTCGAGATCGTCACCGAGCCGAGGGACATGGCCCCCCTCGAGCGCACCCTCCGCCTCGCGGACGAGGTCGTCCGCCACAAGCTCATCCGCCTGCCCGACCACGAAGCGGCCCGCCGGGGCCTGCTCGAGGTCGGCTGACGGGCGCACCCCAGAAAGAGAGAGGGCAACCATGGCCTTCGACAACACCGTCACCGTCGTCGGGAACCTCACCCGGGATCCCGAGCTCCGTTTCACCCCGGGTGGCGCCGCCGTCGCCAACTTCGGCCTGGCCTGGAACCGCAAGGGCCGCGACGGCGAGGAGGTGGTCTCGTTCTTCGACATCACCGCGTGGAACCAGCTCGCAGAGAACGTGAGCGAATGCCTCGCCAAGGGCATGCGAGTGGTCGTCTACGGGCGCCTGGACCAGCGGTCCTGGGAGACCCAGGACGGCGAGCGCCGCTCCAAGGTCGAGATCGTGGCCGACGAGGTGGCTCCCAGCCTCCGCTGGGCCACCGCGGAGGTCACCCGCAACGAGCGTCGTGGCGAGTCCGCGGGCGACGGTGGCGGCGGGGGACGCCCGGTCGCCAACGCCCCGGCCTACGACCCGGCCGAAGAGCCCTTCTAGGCCAGAGCGCAGGAGAAGCACAGCCTCATGCCACCACGGACCAAGCGCGGCAAGAACAAGGACAACGCTCGCCGCAGCAAGAAGAAGGTCAGCATCCTCACCCAGGAGCGGATCGAGTACGTCGACTGGAAGGACGTCAACCTCCTCCGTCGCTTCGTGTCCGACCGGGCCAAGGTGCGGGCCCGCCGGGTCACCGGCAACAGCGCGCAGCAACAGCGCGAGATCGCCCTGGCCATCAAGAACGCCCGGGAGATGGCGCTGCTGCCGTACTCGACCCGGATCACCACCCAGCGGGGCGGTCGGGGCCGGCGTGACGAGCGCCGCGACGACGCCCCGCCCCGTCCCACCACGCCGCCGCCCCGGCCCGGCGAGGCCGACGCCGACGGTGCCGGCCCCGGTGAGGAGGCCATGGTGGGGATCGAGGACATGGATGCCACGCCCGGGATGGATGGCGCCGACGCCGAGGACAGCGAGGAGCTTGCCGGCGCGGAGATCCCGGAATGAAGGTCGTGCTGCGCACCGATGTGGACGGCCTCGGCAAGAAGGGCGACGTAGTGGAGGTGGCCGACGGGCACGCCCGGAACCGCCTGATCCCCAAGGGCATGGCCCTGAAGGCCACCCCTGGTGCCGAGCGTCAGGCCGAGCTCATGCGCCGGGGTCGGGAGCTCGTCGACGCCAAGGAGCGGGCCGACGCCGAGGAGATGGCGGCCCGGGTGGCCGACAAGATCATCACCATCGCGGCGCGCGCCGGTGAGGGTGGCAAGCTCTTCGGCTCGGTCACCACGTCCGACGTGGCCCGGGCCCTCGAGGAGCAGGCCCACGTGGTGCTCGATCGTCGGATCCTCGACGCCGGTGATGCCATCAAGGAGCTGGGCACCCACACCGTGACCGCCAAGGTCCACCCCGAGGTCCACTTCCCGATCACGGTGAAGGTCGTCGCCGACGACTAACCCGTCCGATCCCCGAATCTGTGCCGGACTGTGCAGTTTTCCGCGCTTCTGGGCACAGATTTGGGCGATCGTCGTCGGCCCGACCAGCTGGTCCACTGCAGCCGCGAGCGTGGCTCTCACCGACCGCGAGCCAGCCGCAACAGCACGTCCACCGTGGCTTGGAGCCGCTGGTGGTGGGCGCCGGCCCAGTAGACCTGGTCGCAGCGGCGGCAGCTGGCGAAGTCGTCGTAGGACCGTCGGGTGCCGGGCTCGAGCCGATGGGCGACGTCGGCTTTCGCCACCTGTGTGAGCTCGCCCCCGCAGCGCAGGCACCGTGTGAAGGGCCGGGCCCGCTCGACCAGGTCGTAGCGGCCGAGCACCTCCAGCGTCTGGTGGGCCGGTCGGTTCGAGCGCACCAGGTAGCCGTGGCGGACGATGCGCCGCTTCAGCAGGCCCACGTCCCGGGTGAGCAAGCACCGGGTCCCGTCCGCGACGAGATCTGCCAGCTCGGCGTCGTCGGCGTCGTTGCGGTACCAGGCGTCGAACCCGAGCAGCCGCAACAGTCGTGCCAGCGCACCGAGATGGACGTCGGCCACGAACGAGTCCGGCTCGGCTCTGCGCTCGGCGAGCATCCAGAGCGGCGGGTAGACCGCCACCCGCTGGCCGTCGGCGAGGCGGACGTCCGGCCCGATGATCTCGCCGTCGGCGACGACCAGCCCGACCTCGGTGTGGGGCACGTTGCACGCCTGGATGACGTCGATGGCGCTCTGGTGGGGCTCGTAGGGGCGGGTGAAGCTGCGCTGTCGCAGCGGCGGCGGCAGGAGGTCCCCGATGGCCCCGTAGAACCGGACCTCGACCGTGCCCATGGCCGAACGCTACTGGCCCCGTCGAGGGTGGGGCGGCCTTGGGGGCGCAGGAGGCTGTCACACCCGCTCGGCATCGTAGGGGCGTGGCCCCGAGCGCGTCCCCCGACGTCCGGAAGGCGTCCCTTCCCCCGTTTTTCCTCAGCTCACCTGCGGTTATCCACCAACTTCCACAGGCTGGGCGTCGAGATCCACTGGCGCCCCACAACCGTGAGCTATCAACGTGGTGCGGCCCATGAGCGATCTCCCACCCTTCCCCGATGGGCCCGACGAGCCGCACGCGGCTCGGCCGGGACCGCGCCCCGCTCCGACGTCGCGGTCGGCCAGCCGGGTACCGCCGCACAACATCGCCGCGGAGGAGTCGCTGCTGGGCGCCATGCTCCTGAGCAAGGACGCCATCGCAGACGCCATCGAGGTGGTGGAGGCCGCCGACTTCTACAAGCCGGCCCATCAGCACGTCTTCGAGACCATCTGTGCCCTCTACGGCGCCGGCGAGCCCGCCGACACGGTCACCGTGGCCGCCGAGCTGGAACGCCAGGGGCTCCTGGCCGCCATGGGCGGCGGCGGGGCCCTGGTGAGCCTGCAGGCCGGGACCCCGGCGGCCACCAACGCCGGCCGATACGCCAGCATCGTGCACGAGCTGTCGCTGCTGCGGCGGCTCATCCACGTCGGCTCCGACATCGCCGAGATCGGCTACGGCCAGCCCGACGACGTCGTCAAGGCCATCGACACCGCCGAGTCGATGGTGTTCAACCTGTCCCAGGGCCGGGCCGCCGACTCGCTGTCACAGATCCGGGACCTGCTCGACGCCAACCTCGATCGCCTCGAGCAGCTCTACGAGCAGGGGGACTCCATCACCGGCACCCCCACCGGCTTCCTCGATCTCGACGAGCTGCTCTCCGGCCTGCAGCCCAACAACCTGGTGGTCGTCGGCGCCCGGCCGGCCATGGGCAAGACCAGCTTCGCGCTGGGCATGGTGGCGCACTCGGCGATGTACGCCG
Organism: Acidimicrobiales bacterium; assembly: GCA_041611015.1. Classification (GTDB taxonomy): domain Bacteria; phylum Actinomycetota; class Acidimicrobiia; order Acidimicrobiales; family UBA8592; genus JBFINV01. Next base: position 8,491 of record JBFINV010000081.1, read on the forward strand.
AACGGCCGGTGCTGTTCTTCTCGCTCGAGATGAGCCAGCTCGAGATCAGCCAACGGCTGCTCTGCGCCGAGGCCCGGGTCGACGCCAGCCGGGTCCGCAACGGCCGCCTCAGCGAGGACGACTGGTCCCGCATCAGCCACGGGGTGGGGCGGCTCGCCGAGGCCCCCATCTGGATCGACGACAACCCCAACACCACGGTCATGGAGATCCGGGCCAAGGCCCG
>JBFINV010000082.1:0-8655 GCA_041611015.1 Acidimicrobiales bacterium
AGGACGGCGTTGCCCGTCATCCATGTGAGCCGGGACGCCGACGCCGACCCGGCGTCGCCGCTGGTGGCGGTGTCGGAGAAGGTCGGCGCGATGCGCTCGACCGGCAGGCCGGTGGCCTCGGCTGCGAGCTGCACCGAGACGGTGTGGGAGCCCTGGCCCACGTCCGCGCCGGCCAGGTAGAGCTCGGCCCACTCGGGCTCGTCACCGGGGCCGTCCTCGTTGCCCTCGCGTCCGTGGAGGACGATGGCGGCCTCGCTGCGCTCCGGGAACCCGAACGAGAATCCGACGTTCTTGTACCCGCAGGCGAACCCCCGGCCCCGACGGACCCGCTCGGCCGAGGGCGGGAGCGACGCGAACATGCCGATCGGCGCCGGCGCGGGCGGGGGCCGGGACCAGCCGGCTTCGGCGGCGCAGGCATCGACGACCTCGGGGAGGCTCACCCCCGGCGGGAGCTCGGTGCCGGTGATGCCGATCGAACCCTCCCGGTAGACGTTGCGCCGCCGCACCTCGACCGGGTCCAGACCGCAGGCCTCGGCCAGCTTGTTCATCTGGCACTCGGCGACGAAGGTCCCCTGGGGACCCCCGAACCCCCGGAAGGCACCGCCGGGGACCGACGTGGTGTACACGGCCCGGGAGTCGATCCGGGCGTGCTCGATCTCGTAGGGCCCGGCGACGGTCAAGTGGAGGTTCCCCAGCACCTTGTTGGACGTGTAGTTGTAGGCACCGGCATCGAGCCAGGCGTCGGCCTCGACCCCGATGACGCGGCCGTCGGCGCGGGCGGCCCAGCGGGTGTCGACCCGGACCCGGTGCCGCTTGTGGTGCCCCACGATCGACTCTTCGCGGCTCCAGACGGAGCGGACCGGTCGCTCGATGCCGCGCCGGTGGAGCTCCCGGGCCGCCAGGGCCAGGACGATCTGGAGGCTCATGTCCTCCTTGCCGCCGAACGCGCCGCCGATGGCCCGGTAGACGATACGGACCTGCTCAGGGGGCAGGTCCAGGGCGTGGGCCACCTGTTCGCGGTCCTCGTGGGTCCACTGGCCTGCGGTCTCCACGGTGACCCGGCCCTGCTCGTCGACATAGCCCACCCCGGCCTCGGTCTGCAGGAAGGCGTGCTCCTGGTGGGGGAGCTGGTAGGTGCCCTCGATGATGTGGTCTGCGGACGCGAATGCGGCGGCGATGTCACCCTTGCGGGCCACGTAGTGGGCGTACACGTTGGAGCCGGAGCCCTCCTCGGGGTGCACCAGCGGTGCCCCCTCGGCCAGGGCCGCGTCGAGGTCCGGGGCCAGCGGGAGGTCCTCCCATTCGGACACGATTGCCGCCGCGGCCGTCGTGGCCAGTTCGGCGCTGTCGGCCACCACGACCGCGAGGTGGTCGGCGTCCCACCGGGACACGTCACTGGGCACGGCGGAGCGGCCGGTGCTCCGGGGACCGATCAGCACCGGTTGATCGAACTTGGTGAGCCCGTACTCGTTGACCGGCACGTCGGCTGCGGTGAGCACCAGGTGGACCCCTTCCGACACCTCGGCAGCGCTGGTGTCGAGATGGGTGATCCGGGCGTGCACCCGGTCGGTGAACACCACCTTGGCGTGCAGCAGTCCGGGTGGGTGGAGATCCCCGGCGTAGAGAGCCTCGCCGGTGACCTTGGCGACAGCGTCGATCTTCGGCAGCGAGGGCCCCAGGGTCATGAACCGCTCCCCCCGAATGCGGCCTCGATGCTGTAGTAGCCGGTGCAGCGGCAGAGGTTGCCCGACAACGCCACGTGGATGTCCTCCGGGCTCGGGTGGGGGCGCTCCGCCTGCAGGCTGGCCCCGGCCATCAAGAACCCGGGTATGCAGTAGCCGCATTGGACCGCGGCGCTGTCGACGAACCCCTGCTGGAGGGGATGGAGCTGGTGGGGCCCGGCGAGCCCCTCGATGGTGGTGACGGCGGCGCCGTGGGCCCGGCCTGCGGGGATCAAGCAGCTGAGCGTGGCCACTCCGTCGAGGTGGATGGTGCAGGACCCGCACTCGCCCTCGGCGCAGCCCTCCTTGGTGCCGGTGAGGCCGGCCTGGTCCCGGAGCCAGTCGAGCAGGCTCGTCGGGGTCCACGGTCCTTCGGTGTCCTGTCCATTCACCGTGGTGCGGATGGTCTGGCCCGGGCCCGCGTCCGTTCCGACCCCGTCCGCGGCCACGACGGGTCCGCCGAGGGTCGGGGGTGAGGCCGGGTGCGTGGCTCGATGCTCGCCGGTGGCGAGCGCACGCAGGGCTCGACGCACCATCACCGCCACCATGTCCCGGCGGTAGCCGGCTGGACCCCGGATGTCGTCGATGGGCTCGACCGAGGCCGCCGCCAGGCCTGCCGCGTCCTCGATGGCCTCGCCGGTGAGCTCACGGCCCACCAGGCTGGCCTCGGCGTCGCCCACGCGCACGATGGTGGGGGCCACGCTGCCGAGCGCGAGCCGGGCGTCGGCGACGGTGCCGTCGCTGCCCAGTGAGCACCACGCCGCGAGGTGTACCACCGAGATCGCCTGTGCTCGCCGGAGCCCCAGCTTCACGAAGACCGCTCGGTCGGCGGGGTCGGCCATCGGGAAGGACACCTCGGTGACCAGCTCGTCGGGATCCAGGACCGTGGCCCGCACCCCGGTGTGGAAGTCGGCGAGCGGCACGGTGCGGCTCCCGCGGGTCGAGGTGAGCGTGAGGTCGGCGTCGAGTGCTCGCAGGGCGCTGATGGTGTCGTTGGCGGGGCTGGCGGTGACCAGGTTGCCCACCACCGTGGCCCGGTTCCGGAGGGCGGGAGAGCCCACCTCGAGGCTCGCCTGGGCCAGCGGCAGGCCGTGCTCGACGATCACCTCGCTGGTGGCGCACTGGTTGTGGGTCACCAGCGGTCCCAGCACCACCCGGCCGTCGCGGAGCTCGATCCGGTCCAGCTCGGGGATGCGGGTGATGTCCACCAACGCCCCCACCTCGCCGCCCACCTGGTGGTCGAGCTCGATCATGAGGTCCGTGCCGCCCGCGACCACCCGGGTCCGACCGGCTGCTCCCGGATCTGCAGCGAGCAGCGCCAGGGCCTCCGGGATGGTGGCCGGTGCGACGTAGCGGTTGGGGCGGAGGGGTGGTCGCTGGACCTCGTGCACCGGAGGCGGCCGCCCGTCAGGCGTCGAGCACGGCGGGCTTGCCCCCGAGCGGGTCCACGAGCGGGGCCTGGGACGACCAGGGGAAGTTGATCCACTGATCGGTGCGCCGCCACACGTACTCGCACTTGATGATCGACGGTGGCTTCTCGTAGAGGACGGCGCTGCGAACCTCGGCGACCTCGGTCTCGCAGAAGTCGTGGACGTAGGCCAGGGTGGCGCCGGTGTCGGCCACGTCGTCGGCGATCAGCACGTTGGCGTCCTGGAGATCGACCCGGTCGAGGTACGGGGGCAGCGCGATGGGCACGTCGAGGCGCTCGTCGACGCCCGTGTAGTACTCCACGTTCATGACGTAGAGGTTCTTGACCGACAGCGCATAGCCCAGCGACCCGGCCACGAAGAGCCCGCCCCGGGCGATGGCCAGGATGATGTCGGGCCGGAACCCGTCGTCAGCCACCATCGCCGCCAGCTCACGGACCGCAGTGCCGTAACCCTCCCAGTCCAGGACCTCACGCTCGTCCGACATCGTTCCTACCCTCCGGGCCCTGCTGTCCGGGATCGTGCCGCGCTCGACGGGGGTGAACCTAGTCGGCCGCCGGCCAGCGCGTGCGCCGCTTGACGCTCGAAGCGCCCCGATGGTTGCCTGGAGCACGATCTCGCACCCGCGACATGCCGGTGACGGGCTCGAGCGGAGGAGACCCACGATGAAGGTACTGTTCGCGGACGCGCTGGACCCTTCCGCCGCGGACGCGCTCCGGGCCCGGGGCCACAGCGTCGACGTCCGCCCCGAGCTCGGCGCCGAGGACCTGGCCGAGCATCTCGGCGACTACGACGCCCTGGTGGTGCGCAGCACCAAGGTCAGCGCCGACGCCATGTCGACGTCGCGCCGGCTGTCGCTGGTGGTGCGGGCCGGAGCGGGGACGGAGAACATCGACGTCGCCACCGCGTCGGCGCGGGGCATCCACGTCTGCAACATTCCCGGGCGCAACGCGGTGGCCGTGGCCGAGCTCACCTTCGGGCTGCTGCTCGCGATCGACCGCCACATCGCCTCGGCCACCGCCGACCTGCGCGTCGGGGTCTGGAACAAGGCGGTCTACTCCGAGGCCGACGGGCTGATGGGGCGCACCATGGGCGTGGTCGGGCTGGGCGAGATCGGGCTCGAGGTGGCACAGCGGGCCAAGGCCTTCGGCATGACCGTGCTGGGACTGCGCAAGGTGGGGCGGGACGAGGCCACCGAGAGCCGCATCCGCTCGATCGGCATCCGGCTGGTGGACAGTCTCGAGGAGCTGGTGGCGAGCAGCGACGTGGTCACCCTCCACGTGCCCGGCGGCGACGACACCCGGTCGCTCGTGGACGCCGAGCTGCTGTCCCACTTCCGCGACGGGTCGATTCTCATCAACACCAGCCGGGGAGACGTGGTCGACGAGGACGCCCTGCTCCACGCCATGGACACCAAGGGCGTCCGGGCCGGCCTGGACGTGTACCGCGACGAGCCTGCCAGCAGCGATCGCTCCTTCGACTCGCCCCTCGCCCGGCACCCGTCGGTCGTGGGGACCCACCACATCGGGGCCTCCACCGAGCAGGCTCAGCTGGCCATCGCCGAGGCGGTGGTGGAGTCGGTGTGCAGCTTCGCAGCCGGCGAGCCCGTGAACTGCATCAACCTGGCGCCGCGCGACGACGACTGCACCAGCCTGATCATCCGCCACTACGACCGGGTGGGTGTGCTGGCCGCGATATTCGGAGTGCTGCGGGGCGCGGGCCTCAACGTCCAGCACATGGAGAACCGGGTGTTCGAGGGCCGGGTGGCGGCGGTGGCGGCCATCGACGTCAGCGCCGGGTTCACGGACGAGCTCAAGCGCCAGCTCGAGGAGCTGCCCGACGTGCTCGGCGTCGGCGTTGCCTGGGGCCGTTCGTGACCCAGGGGCTCGTTCGTCGGGTCGCAACCAGGCTGGTCAAGCCCGAGTGGGCAGCGCGTGTGGTGTCGCCCGCCTACGACGCGGTCCGGCCCGCGCAGCGAGCCGAGCTGATGGCGCAGGATCCCTACGTGTTCCTGCACGTGACCCGCTCCCCGGGCGACGCGACTGACGGTTCGAGCGTCGAGGAGGTGACCGAGCAGAACGCCGCGGCCCTCGACTGGCTCCTCTCGGAGGGTGTCTTCACCGAGGTCCGCCCCCCGGCGTTGTACGTCTACCGGCTCCAGTCTGGTGACCACCACCAGTCGGCGATCGTGGCCGACGTGTGCCTGGCCGGGGTGGAGGACGGGCGCATCAGTCCTCACGAGCGGGTCCAGCCCCACCGGGCCGAGCATCTCACCGCACACGTGGCGACCGTCTCCGCGAACTCGTCGCCGGTGGCGCTGGGCTACCAGGACGATCCCGGTGTCGACGCCATCGTGGCCGAGGTGACCGCCGGCGAGCCCCTGCTGGACTTCGAGCGAGAGGATGGGCTCCACCAGACGGTCTGGGAGGTGCCGGACGAGCGGGCCGCGGCGCTGGAGGACCTGCTCGCGGACAAGCACCTCTACATCATCGACGGCCACCACCGGGTGGCCGCAGGGGCGGAGCACTGGCGCCGCAGCGGTCACCCGCCCGAGCAGGCCTACGTGCTCGGTGCCCTCTTCCCCACGGGCCAGCTCCGGGTCAGCTCGTTCCACCGGCGGGTGCGGGACCTCCACGGACACGACGTGGCATCGCTGTGCGACGCCATCGCCGCCCAGGATTTCTCGGTGCGGCCCCTCGGCCCCGACGAGGACCCCGCGCCACCGGAGCCCGGCACCTTCGGCATGTACGTGGCGGGCAGCTGGTACCAGCTGGTGGCGTTCCGGCGCCACCCCGCCGAGTTCGACGTCACCTTGTTGCAGGAGCGCATCTTGGGCCCCGTCTTCGGCGTCGAGGAGCACGCGCCCTCTGGGCGGCTCGAGTACCTGCCCGGCAGCGTGGGGCTCGACCACCTGACCGACATCACCGACCGTCACGGGGGCGTGGCCTTCGCGGTGCACCCGGTGCAGCTGTCCCAGCTGACGGCAATCGTCGACCGGGGCCAGACCCTGCCCCCCAAGTCCACCTATTTCGAGCCCAAGGTCCGGTCGGGTCTCTTCCTCACCCCCCGCTGAGGGCCCCTAGGCTCGGGGCCATGGCGGTCATCGAGGTGCGCGACCTCACCAAGCGTTACGGCGAGATCGAGGCCGTCCGTGGGGTGTCGCTGGTGGTCGAGGAGGGCGAGGTCCTGGCGCTGCTCGGCCCCAACGGTGCGGGCAAGTCCACCACCGTGGAGATCCTCGAGGGCCACCGTGAGCGCACCTCTGGCGAGGCCTCGGTGCTCGGCATGGACCCGGCCACCGGCGGCCGGGAGCTGCGCGACCGCATCGGGATCGTGCTCCAGAGCTCTGGCATCGAGGACGAGCTGACCGTCCGGGAGGCCCTCGAGCTCTACGGGTCGAGCTACAGCAATCCCCGCGGGCCCGACGAGCTGCTCGAGCTGGTGGGCCTGACCGGCGAGGGCGACCGGCGGGTGAAGCAGCTCTCCGGCGGCCAGCAGCGGCGCATCGACCTGGCCCTGGGCCTGGTCGGCCGGCCCGAGGTGCTCTTCCTCGACGAGCCCACCACCGGCTTCGACCCTGCGGCCCGGCGCCGCTCCTGGGACCTGGTCGCCAGCCTGCGCAGCCTCGGGACCACCATCTTGCTGACCACCCACTACATGGACGAGGCGCAGCACCTCGCCGACCGGGTGGCGGTGATCGTCGCCGGTCGCATCGTGGCCGACGGGACACCCGCCCAGCTCATGGCCGATGCCGGCGAGACCCTGATCACGTTCCGGCTCCCAGGCGGGGTCGCCGCCGACGAGCTCCCGCTGGCGGGCTTCGAGGTGGCGGGCGACCAGGTGTCGGTACGCACGGGCACGCCGACGGCGACGCTGCACCGGCTGACCGGCTGGGCCCTGGACCGCCGGGTGGACCTGGAGGACCTGTCGGCCAGCCGGCCGTCGCTCGAGGACGTCTACCTCGGGCTGGCCCTCGACCACGAGAGGCCAGCCACGTGAGCGACTTCCCACGCGCGGGCAAGCTGCTGGGTGTCCAGACGCGTTACCAGACGAAGGTGTTCTTCCGGACCCCGGTGGCGGCGTTCTTCACGCTGATACTGCCCGTCACGATGCTGGTGCTGTTCAACGCCCTGTTCAGCGGGGGCACGGTCAGGACCCCGGCGGGTGAGTGGCCCATCCGCCAGTTCTACACCGGCAGCCTTGCTGCGTTCGCGGCGGTGTCGGCCACCTACACCAACCTGGCGAACATCGTGCCGATCCTGCGCGACGAGGGGGTGCTCAAGCGGTGGCGGGGGACCCCCCTGCCACCGGCGGCCTACGTGGGCGGCATGATCGCCATGGCGGTGCTGGTGGCCGCGCTCGGGGTCCTCGTCATGCTGGCCCTGGGCGTGCTGGCCTACGACCTGGAGGTCGACGGGGCCAAGATGCCCGCCGCGGTGCTCACCTTCGTGATCGGTGTGGCTGCGTTCGCCGCCCTGGGCCTGGCCTGCGCTGCGCTCATCCCCAACTCCAGGTCCGCGCCGGCGGTGGCCAACGCCACCATCTTGCCCCTGGCGTTCATCTCCAACGTGTTCATACCCCTCGAGGACCCGCCCCGTTGGCTCGAGCTCGCCGGTGACTTCTTCCCGCTCAAGCCCTTCGTGGTCGCGTTCCAGGACACGTTCAACCCGCTCGTGGACGCGCCTGCGTTCGCCTGGGGCAAGCTCGGCTGGGTGGCTCTCTGGGGTCTGGCCGGAGCGGTCGTGGCGGTCACCAAGTTCCGCTGGGAGCCCGGCGTCGAGCCGGACGAACCGGGCGGCGGTCCAGCGGTCAGGCGGCCTCGGGGTCGTCGGGAGGGCGCCGACGCACGGTGACGTGCTGGCCCAGGACCTGGCTGTGCGGCACCAGGATGGACTCCTCGCCGGCGGCCACCTCGACCGCGACCGACTGGATCTCCACCACCTGGCCGCTCACCTCACCGACGGTGATGTGGTCGCCCGGCTGGAGCAGGCGGCGCACCGCACGGCCTGCGGCGACCTCGCCGCTCACGTCCCTCGAACCCAGGCCCACCATCAGCGCCGCGCCCAACCCGATGCTGAAAAGCAGGGCCGCGACCGCGATGTTGATGATCGTGGTGTCCACCCCCAGCTGAGCGGCAGCGAGGATCGCGGCGAAGCCCATGATCACGGTGCGGGCCACGTGGGGGATGTTGCGAGCCGCCGGACCCGACAGCCTGGCGGTGGCCGGTTCCAGCGCGGTCTGCACCAGCTGGGCCAGGATGCTGGCGCCGATCAGCACGATCGCCGCCGACAACAGGCTGGGCACGTAGTCCACCAGGTCCTGGGGGATCTGGTCCCGGGCCTCCTCGTTGACGAACCCCAGTGCGGTCACCAGGCCGATCACCAGCGCCACGGAGAAGATCACGCTCGCCAGCGGCTTCGACGCGGCCCGGACCACGTCGGGCCGGCCCTCCCGGTCGAGGAGGCTGCGGGCGATCCGCGCGAGGATCGCCCCCAGCAGCAGGCCGG
>JBFINV010000083.1:0-8655 GCA_041611015.1 Acidimicrobiales bacterium
GGACGTGCTCGAGAACCTCGCTGGCGATGACCCTGTCGAAGGTGGCGTCGGGGAACGGCAGCCGGGTGGCGTCGCCCGCAGCGACGCCGGGCCGTAGCTCCGTGGGCACCTCGCCGGCCTCGACCATCGCGGCCGCGATCTGGCGCACTTCCCCGAGCTCGGCGAGCGAGAGGTCACACGCCACCACCGCGGCGCCGCGCCGGAGGACCTCGTAGGCGTGGCGCCCGAAGCCGCAGCCCAGGTCGAGCACCAGCTCCCCGGCGCGCAGGCCGAGACGGTCGTAGTCCACGGTCAGCATCAACGACGCTTCTGGTGTCGCCGGTCGGGCCACTCGTCGAGCAGAGCCCGGTAGTGCTCCACCGTCCGCTGCGCGGTGTGGCGCCAGCTCCAGTGGTCGATCACCCGCTGGCGGCCGTTGGCACCGATCAGGGTCCGCAGCGCCGGGTCGTCCAGAGCCCGCCGCAGCGTCACGGCCAGGGCCCCGGCGTCGCCGGGCTCGACGTGGACCACGGTGTCGCCGTCGGTGCCGGTCACCTCGGGCAGGGCGCCGCCGGTGGTGGCCACCAGCGGGATGCCGCAGGACATGGCCTCGATGGCCGGGAGCGAGAACCCCTCGTACAGGGAGGGCACCACCGCCAGCTCGGCCTCGCTGTAGAGCTCCACGATGCGGGAGTCGGGCACCCCGCTGATGAACTCCACGTGGTCCGCCAGGCCCAGCTCGGCGATGGTGGCCTCGGACTGGCCCCCCTCCTTCGGCCTGCCGATGACCACCAAGTGGACGTCGCTGCGCTCGGTCCGGAGCTTGGCCACGGCCTCGAGCAGGAACCGCAGGCCCTTCAGGGCCACGTCTGCAGAGGCGGTGGTGACGATCCGACCCGGCACCCGCGCCACCCCCGGCACCGGCCGGAACAGCTCCGGGTCGACCCCCACCGGGACCACGTGCATCCGGTGCAGGTCCACCCGGTGGTCGGCATTGATGTCCTTGAGGGAGTTCTCCGACACGGTGATGATGCGGGTCAGGCGGCGGGCCACCCGGGACTGCATCCGGGTGAACGAGTACCACCGGCGCTTGCCGAACCGCTCGATGAAGGTGCGGGCGTGCTCCAGCTCGAGCCGGCGGTCGACTGTGATGGGGTGGTGGATGGTGCCGAGCACCGGCAGGCCCGCTCGTTCGATGGCCAGGATCCCGTAGCCCAGGGTCTGGTTGTCCTGCACCAGGTCGAACTGGTCGATCCGGGGTCGCAACGCCTGGTGGGCGCGGATCGAGAAGGCCAGCGGCTCGGAGAAGGTCCCGGCCGTGAACGACGAGACCTCGACCAGGTCGGCGAAGGAGTTGATCTCCCAGAAGCCCGGCATCCGGCCCGGGAAGTGGTCGTTGTAGATGTCGAGGCTGGGGAGCTGGTGGAGGGGGACCCGCTCGTCGAGGTCGGGGTATGGCGGTCCGCCGAAGACCTCGACGTGGTGACCGAGCTCGACGAGGGCTCGGCTCAGGTGGCGGACGTAGACGCCCTGGCCGCCGCAGTGCTGCTTGCCCCGGTAGGCGAGCAGGGCGATCCGCAGAGGCGCGTCGGGGTCCCGCCGGCTGCGCCGACGGGTCAGCTCCTGGTTCACGCGGCCGTCCGGACCCGGGCGTACATGGGGAGCCACGCTATACAGAGAAACGTGACAACACCTCCGAGACCGATCCCGGCGACGCGGTAGGTTGGCGTGCGAGCGGTCGTGCAGCGGGTGCGCTCGGCACGGGTGGACATCGGCGACGACCTGGTGGGCCAGATCGGCGTGGGGCTCTGCGTGCTGGTCGGCGTCACCCACGACGACGGGCCCGAGCAGGTGACCAAGCTGGCCCGCAAGGTCCACGGGTTGCGGATCTTCGACGACCAGGCCGGTGCGATGAACCTGGCGCTGGACGACGTCGGCGGCTCCATGCTCGTCGTCTCGCAGTTCACCCTCTACGGCGACACCAGCAAGGGTCGCCGGCCCACCTGGATCGAGGCTGCCCGTCCCGAGCACGCGGAGCCCCTCGTCGACCAGCTCGTGGCGCACCTGCGCGAGCTGGGCGTCGTGGTAGAGACCGGGCAGTTCCGCGCCGAGATGGTGGTCACCATCGTCAACGACGGCCCGGTGACCCTGGTGATCGACGTCTGAGCGGTGGTTCCTCAGTCGGTCAGCAGAGACGCCAGCCGACGTTGGACCGTGCCGGGCAACAGCTTGAAGGCGCCGACCGCGGCCTTGTTCTGCAGGCCGGACACCACCACCGCCCGGTTGCTGGCGACGCCGTCGAGGCCGGCTGCAGCCACGGCCTCGGCCGACTGCCACAGGACGTCGGGAAGCGAGCTCGAGTCGAAGTCGGCCCGGTCCTGGAACTCGGTGCGCGTGAGCCCGGGGCACAGCGCCGAGACCTTGATACCGGTGCCTCGCAGCTCCTCGTGGAGCGACTCGGTGAACGACGTGACGAAGGCCTTGGTGGCGTTGTAGGTGGCGGAGCTGGCCGCCGGCACGAAACCGGCGATCGACGACACGTTCAAGATCCCCCCCTCGCCCCTCGGCACGAAGGTCTTGGCCGCGACCTGGCTCAGATGGGCCAGGGCGGCGATGTTGACGGCGATCATCCGCTGCTGGGACTCGACGCTCAGCTCGACGAGCGGAGCCACCGCGCCGAACCCGGCGTTGTTGACCACCAGATCGACTGGGGCCTCTTCGGCCTCGACTCGCTGCGCCACCCGCGCCGTCGCCTCCGGGTCCGAGAGGTCGGCGGGCAGGACCTCCACGGTGACCGACACCTCGCCGGCGAGCTCTTCCAGCCGCTCGACATCGCGGGCCACGACCACCAAGGCGGTGCCCTCGTCGGCGAGCTGGCGGGCCATGGTGGCACCGATCCCGCTCGATGCTCCCGTGACCAGTGCTCGTGACCACCGCATGACGACGTCCTCCCGGCTCGACCGGGGCCAGGCTAGTGGTGAACCTCCGCTGGTGATCTCTCCGCGGAGACGGGCTCGGTGTCGGCCGCGGGTCGCCGATCCAGCCGGTGGGCGAGCGCCAGCGCCAGCACCGCCACCACCAGCATCGGCCAGGGCCCGAACCGGGTCGCCAGGGTCCGCCCCGTCCGCAGCTCCACCGTCTGCTGGATGACCGCGGTCTCGCTGACCCCGGTGCGCTCCACCAGCTCACCGTCGGGGGTGATGACCGCGCTGAACCCCGTCGGGGCCGCCTGGAGCACCCACCGCCCGGTCTCGATGGCCCGGAGCCGGGAGGTGGCCACCTGCTGGGTCTGGAGGATGGTCAGCCAGTAGCTCGACCCGTTGGTGGGGTTCAGCAGGATCTCCCCGCCGCTGGCGATGGCGTCGCGAGCCCGGTTCTCGAAGAAGATCTCCCAGGAGATGGCCACACCCAACCGCACCGGTCGGCCGTCGATCTCGATTTCGAGGGTGGCCTGGCCGTCGCCGGGCCGGGTGTCCCTGACCGGCAGGTAGGCGGGCGCCAGGGGCTCGATGAAGCTGCGCAGGGGCACGAACTCGCCGAAGGGCACCAGCCGGACCTTGTCGTAGCGGTCGACCTCGGTGCCGTCAGGGGCGAAGGCGATCGACGCGTTGGCGTTCGTCTCTGGATCCAGCCGCTCGAAGATGCCGGCGATGAGCCAGGCGTCGAGCTCGCGGGCCAGCGCCTGCAGCTCGCCATACTCGGGAGCCGACGCCAGCAGGGTGGTCACGTTGACCACGTCCTCGGGCCACAGCACCAGGTCGACCGGCCCCTCGACCAGGTCGGTGGCGGCCAGGTGACGCTCGAACACCTCCCGCTCGTCGGTGTCGATGGCCCGGGTGCCCTGCGGGCCACCGCCCTGCACGAGCGCCACGTCGATCACATCGACCTTGGTGCCGTCCGGGGCCAGCTGTGCGAACCCCCCGACGAGGGCGAGCACCGCGGCCATGACTGCGGCGGGCACCCAGCGCCGGTCCCAGGCTGCCGACAGCGCCATACCACCGAGGACCACCAGGAAGGCCAGGAGGAGGGGCCCGAGGACACGCACGGTCTGGCCCAGGGGGGCGTCGGCCTGGCTCATCGGCAGGGTGGCCAGCGGGACGCCGCCGAAGGGCCAGCGCCACCGGAGGGCCTCGACGAGCGTGAAGGCAGCGGGCAGACCCAGCCAGCGCCAGCGGTTGGATGGGGCGGCAGCACCGGCGGCGCCGAACATGGCGGCGAACAGGAGGCCCTGGACCAGGTAGCCCGGTGGGGTGAGGTCGATCATCCAGAAGGTGGCGGGGAACAGCCAGCCGGCCCCGAAGCCGAAGCTCCGCCAGCCCCGCTGGTGGCGATCACCGTCGCGCAGCTGGCGATCGAGCCAGGCGAAGGCCACGAACGCCAGGGGCCACCAACCCCACGGCGGCATCGAGAAGGCCAGGACCGCGCCGGCGGCCAGGGCCCGCGCGGCCCGGCGGAGACGGGTCACGCCGGACCATGGTGCCAGGCCCGGGCTGCGGAGTGGAACCGGGCCCGTCCCACAGCCCGGTGGACGCCGTGCCCGGGGTGCGTTCAGCCGGTGGTGTGCGCGATGTGGACGCTGCACGGGGCCTTGCGGACCACGCCCGACGCCACCGAGCCCAGCAGCCGCGACGGCCCCTGGGTGCGCCGGCTGCCCACCACGATCATGGCCGCATCGAGCCGCTCGGCCTCGGCCACGAGCGCGTCGTCGGGGTCGCCGGCCACCACCGCCGTGGTGATCTCGATGTTGCCGCCGTAGCGGGTGGCCGCGTCGGCGAGGATCTGCTCGGCACCGTCGAGCCCGCCCACCGTGAACCCCCCGTCCTCCCCGCGGATGCGGATCGGGGCGGTTTCCTTCACCGCCATCACCACGTGCAGCCGGGCCCGGAGCGCCTCGGCCAGCCTCACTGCTTCGAGCACCGCGGCATCGCTCGTTCGGCTGCCGTCGTGACCGACGATGATCGTGCTCATGCCCCCTCCTGTCGAGACGCCAGTTCAGCCGCCACGCCCGGACCCCGCAAGGCGGGGCCACGGGTGCGGGAATGGCGGCAGGGTGGGGGCGGTTACCCTGGCGCCATGCAGATCGAGGTGACCGCCGATGCCGAGGCCGTGCTCCGCAAGAAGGGCGGGGTGATGACGGTCGACTACATCCGACCCACCGGTTGAGGCAAGATCGCAGAGGTATCGGTCGATACCAACACCAGAGGCAAGAACCTGGCCCCCTACCGGCGGGTCAGCACCGGCTCCGACCTCAAGGTCCTGGTGACCCCCAAGCTGGTCGGCCTGGCCACCAGCATGCGGATCACCACCAAGGGCGGGTTCCGCAAGAGGCTCACCGTCGAGCTCAGCGACGGCAGCGACCGCTGCGAGGTCTGAGCGGTTGCGCTCCTACCGGCTCGCCTCCACGTGGTCGACCACGCGCATCGCGGCCCGGCGCCCCTGGTGCACGCACGCGGGGAGACCGAGGCCCCGGTAGGCGGCACCGGCAACCGTGACGCCCGGCGCCTCCTCGGCGAGGATGGCGTCGATCCCGGTCACCAGCTCGGTGTGGCCCGGCTGGTACTGGGGGAAGGATCGGGGCCAGCGGGTGATGCGCACCTCCTCGGGCTCGGCGCCGATGCCTGCGGTCCAGTCCAGCTCCCGCCGCAGCACCTGGATCAGCTCGTCGTCGGCCATCGCCAGGGGCCGATCGTCGCCCGCATGGCCAGCCGACACCCGGAGGTAGCGGAAGGGGCCTTCGTTCAGGTGGGCCCACTTCCGGGACGCATAGGAGCAGGCCGTCATGGTCAGGCCTTCGGTGCGCGAGACCAGGAACCCGGCCCCGTCGAGGCCCTCCAGGTTCCGGGCGGCGTGGGCGAGGGTGACCATGACCACCGACGCGTATCGGATCCGGTCGAGCAGTTGGGCGGCGCCGGGAGCGATGGTCCGCAGCATCGACGCCGCAGCGAAGGCGGGGCTGGTCAGCACCACTGCGTCGGCATCGATCTCCGTGGAGGTACCGACCCGCCAGCCGCTGCGCGCCCGTTCGAGGCGGGAGACCGGCTCGCCGAGGCGGAGCCTGGGTCCGAGCCGGGTGGCGAGGGCGTCGACCACCTGACCCAGGCCGTTGGGGTGGGTCAGGAAGAGCGGCGCGTCCGGGTCCCGGCGGGTGTTGTCGAGGTGGATGCGGACCGAGCGGATGAGGCTCTGGTGGTGGGCGGTGGCGGCCGCCAGCTGGGGCACCCCGGCCTGCAGGCTCAGCCGGTCGGCGTCGCCGGCGTTGATCCCGCCCAGCAGGGGGCCCACCAGGCGGTCCATGACCTCGTCGCCGAGCCGGCGCCGGACCAGGGAGCCGACCGACTCGTCGCCGGCGGGGGCGTCGGCGGGGGCGTCGAGATCCTGTGCCGCCCGAGCCACGCCCTCCGCCGACACCAGGCCGGTTCGGGACAGCTCGTCGAGATCCAGGGGCACCCCGAGGAACTGGCGTCGCGGCAGCGGTCGCAGGGCCCCGCCGAACCACACCGAGGCCGCGCCCGTGGCCGGCGCCACCAGGTCGGGACCCAGCTCGAGCTGTTCGCACAGATCGGTCATGTGCGTCTCGCGAACCAAGAACGCGTCGGCGGCAGCATCCACCGGGGTCCCCAGCACCTCGGTGGTGAGGATCTTGCCGCCGGGGCGGGAGCCGGCTTCGAGGACCACGACGTCGACGCCGCGCTCCTGGAGTGTGAGCCCGGTGGTGAGCCCGGTGATACCGGCGCCCACCACCACGGCCCGGCTCACCCGGTGGTCCTGGTCTCGGCGTGGACCGTGGCCACCACCCGCTCGAGCACCTCGGGGTCCATGTCGGGGGTCACCCCGTGGCCCAGGTTGAAGACGTGACCGGGGTGCCCGCCGTTGCGGCGCAGCACGTCGAGCACCTCGGCCTCGACGGCCGGCCAGGGCGCCCCGAGCACGGCCGGGTCGAGGTTGCCCTGGAGCGCCTTGTGCGGGCCGATGCGGGCCCGCGCCTCGTCGAGCGGGACCCGCCAATCGACGCCCACCACGTCCGCACCGGCCTCGCTCATGAGCGACAGGAGCTCGCCGGTGCCGACCCCGAAGTGGATGCGCGGAACCCCGAGCGGCTCGAGCTGGGAGAACACGTGCTCGGCCCAGGGCAGGACGAAGCGCTCGTACTGGGGCGGGCTCAGGGCCCCGACCCAGGAGTCGAAGACCTGCACCGCCGCGGCACCGGCATGGACCTGGGACTGGAGCGACGCGATGGCGAGCTCGCTGAGCCGCTCCATCAGCACCGCCCACAGCGCCGGATCGCCGAACATCAGCGCCTTGGTGCGATGCCAGTCCCGGCTCGGGCGGCCCTCGATCAGGTAGCTCGCCACCGTGAAGGGGGCGCCCGCGAACCCGATGAGGGGCACCTCCAGCTCGCCGACCAGGTTGCGGACGGTCTCGATGACGTAGGGGGTGTCGGTGGCGGGATCGAGGGGGCGGAGGCGTTCGAGGTCGGCGGAGCCGGCGAAGGGTCGCTCTGTGACCGGTCCCACCCCGGGCTCGATGTCGACACCGAAGCCGATGGCGTGGGCCGGCACCATGATGTCGGAGTACAGGATCGCGGCGTCGACCCCGTAGCGCCGGACCGGCTGGAGGGTGATCTCGGTGGCGAGGTCGGGTTGCTTGATGGCGTCGAGGATCGACCCCTGGCCCCGGACGGCTCGGTACTCGGGCAGGCTGCGACCGGCTTGGCGCATGAACCAGACCGGGGTGTGCTCGGCGGCCTCGCAGCGGCAGGCCCGGCAGAAGGCGCTCTCGGTGAGGTCGGTCACGGACCCAAGCTAGGAGGCCTGCTGAGCAATTCCAGCGGCAGACGCCTGGTGGTTCCGTTGCGGAGACCCACGCGGTCGGCGTTCTCCGGGAAGTTCACCCCACGGCTGACCCAGCGACACCGCTCACCGATAGGATCCTCTGTTACCCCAAATCCAGGCCCGCAGGCCTCGGAGACCCCTCGCTCGGCATGGAGGACGCTGTCATCCACCCCGACTTCGAACACGAGCAGCGTTACATCGACCTGGCGCACCGGACCCTGGAGGGAGCTCAGCGCCGGGCCGAGCAGTTGCACACGATGGTCGACTCCGGGAGGGGGGGCACCCACCAGGCCCGGTTCGAACGCGACGCCATCCAGGAGCACGTCAGCACCAGGGTGTCCCAGCTCGACATCGGCGACGCGTCCTTGGTGTTCGGTCGGCTGGACCTCGCCGACGATCGCCGCGGCGAGACGTTCTACATCGGGCGGGTGGCGGTCTGGGACGAGAACCAGGACCCGATCACGGTCGACTGGCGGGCCCCGGTGGCCGAGCCCTTCTACCGGGCAACGGGCCCCCACCCCATGGGCCTGGCCCGGCGGCGCCACTTCGCCACCCGGGGCCAGACCCTGCTCGGCATCGAGGACGAGTACTTCGGCGACGGCGGTGACGCCCCCGACGGCGAGATCCGGCTCCGGGGTGCGGCCACGCTGGCCTTCACCATGGAGGAGGCCCGCACCGGCCGTCTCGGCGACATCGTCGCCACCATCCAGGCCGAACAGGACGAGATCATCCGGGCCCCGCTGCCCGGCATCCTCGTGGTCCAGGGGGGACCGGGCACCGGCAAGACCGTGGTGGCGCTGCACCGGGCTGCCTACCTGCTCTACACCCACCGGTTCCCGCTGGA
>JBFINV010000084.1:0-8634 GCA_041611015.1 Acidimicrobiales bacterium
AGCTGGGGGAACTCGAGCCAGCCGCACACCAGGTCCCAGAGCCGCAGCGCCGCATCGCCGGTGGGGGGCTCTATCAGCACCGGACCGAAGATGGCCTGCTCGGCCCCGTCGGACATCGGGAAGAAGAGCGTGGGGACCCCGTAACCGCCGGCAGCGACCACCTTGTCGTGCTCGGCCTTGACCTCGTCGTGGGTGGTGGGGTCGGCGATGGCCTGGTCCACGACCGCCGGGTCCAGCCCCAGCTCGGCCAGCAGGTGGCGGGCCACGTCGGGCTCGTGGGGCTTGTTCCCGTCGACGTGCAGCGCGGTACCAGCAGCCTCGTACCAGGCGTCGAGGTGGGCCATGTCGTGACGCCGGAGGAGGGCGCCGATCCGCATCATCGACCAGCCGTAGGACCACTCGCGCTCCCAGGGGTGCTTCTTGCCCTCGCGGCGGTTGATCTCCTCCAGGCTGAAGAAGCGCCAGTTGACGACCAGCCCGAGTTGGTCGCGCACGTCGCGCATCCAGATAGACGTCTGGTAGGCCCACGGGCACATCACGTCGAAGTGGAAGTCGAGCCTGGTCGGCTGAGTCATCAGAACAGCGCTTGATAGACGGTGGAGCGGAGCAGGCGGCGGATGGGGTAGTAGCTCGACGGCATGAACTGGGTCATGAAGATGGCGGTGACCCGCTCGACCGGATCGACGAAGAACGCGGTGCTCGCGGCACCACCCCAGGCGAACTCCCCGACCGAGCTGATGGCGCCGTTGGCGGCCGGGTCGACCATGACGGAGAAGCCGAGGCCGAAGCCCATCCCCTCCATGACGGTCTCGCTGAACAGGGACTGGCCCATCTCGTTGAGCAGCCGCCCGCCGGGCAGGTGGTTGAGCGTCATGTACTCCAGGGTGCGCCGACCGATCACCCGCCGACCGTCCAGCGCGCCGCCAGCGAGGAGCATGTCGCAGAACCGCTGGTAGTCGTCGGTGGTACCGACCAGCCCGCCACCACCGGACAGGAACGCCGGCGGCTGGGCGTAGGTGCTCTGGTCGTGGGGATCGACGCGGATCACGCCGCTGCCCGGTACGTGCAAGTAATTGGACACGAACCGGTCCGCCTTCTCGGGAGGCACGGAGAAGCCGGTGTCGCGCATCCCGAGGGGTCCCAGGATGTGCTCGTCGAAGTACTCGTCGAGCGGCTGGCCCGAGATCACCTCGACGATGCGACCGCACACGTCGGTGCTCACCGAGTAGTTCCACGCCGTACCCGGCTCGAACAGCAACGGCTTGGCGGCCAGCAGCTTCATGGCCTCTGCGAGGGACAGCTCCGGGAGCACGAAGTCGCCCAGCCCGTCGGCGCGGTAGAGCGCGTCGACCGCGTGCTGGTTGAGGAAACCGTAGGTGAGGCCCGAGGTGTGGCGGAGCACGTCGTGCACCTTCATCGGCACGATGCAGGGCCGGGTGCGGGGATCCATGACGGTGCCGCCGGCCCACACCCGCACGTCGGCGAACTCGGGGATGTAACGAGAGACCGGATCCTCCAGCAACACCAGTCCCTGCTCGTAGAGCTGCATGAGGGCGATGGAGGTGACCGGTTTGGTCATCGAGTAGAGCCGGAAGATGGCGTCGTCGCGCAGCGGTAGGCCAGCGTCGATGTCGGCCAGGCCGACCGTGTGCCGCAGCGCCACCTTGCCCTCGTGGGCCACCTGGACCTGCACCCCGGCCACCTTGCCCTCCGCGACGTACCGGTCGGCGAAGTCGGCCACCCGGCCCAGGCGCGCCTGATCGAATCCGGAGCTCTTCAACGGGGGTCCTCTCTCTTGCCTGGCGGATCGGGCCGGCTCCACGATGGCACGGTCGCTCGACCGGTCGCACCTCCTGTGGTGCGACCCGATCCGTCGGACCCGGCCCGAAGTAGGGTCCCGGCCGTGGCTCGACAGATCGACACCGGCACCGACCGCCTGCTGGCTCACCTCGACGACCTCGGGATCCTCCGGATCGTGCTCTCCAACCCGAGCCGGTTCAACAGCTTGACCGCAGAGATGTTCGCGGGCGTCCGGGAGCTCTTCGTCACCGCTTCGAGCGACGACGACGTTCGCGCCATCTTGATCCGGGGGGAAGGGGAGGCGGCCTTCGCCTCGGGCGCCGACCTCGGGGAGCAGGCCGAGCGGGCCGAGTCCCACATCCCCAACCCCGACCGGGGCGACTTCGTCCCCACGCTGCTGTCGTGCACCAAACCGGTGGTGGCCCTGATCCACGGCTACTGCCTCGGGGCCGGGCTCATCGTGGCCATGACCGCAGACCTGCGTCTCGCCGCCGACGATGCCCAGTTCTCGATCCCCGCCACCCGACTGGGCGTGGCCTACCCCCTCGCCGCTGTTCACCTCCTGGTGGAGATCGTGGGGCGGGGCGCGGCGGCGCAGATCCTGCTCCCGGGTCACCGCTTCGACGCCACCGAGGCCCTCCGGCTGGGCCTGGTCTCCTCGGTGGTACCCAAGGCCGACCTCGAGGCCACCGTCGAGGACCTGGTGGCCACCCTGGCGACCAGCGCGCCGCTGTCGATGGCGATCGCCAAGGCCTCGATCCAGAACGCGGCGTCGCCGCTCCGCGACGACGTGGCCGACCTCGAGGCCCGCATCGACGACGCCTGGGGCAGCGCCGACGCCCGGGAGGGCATGCTGGCGTTCTTCGAGAAACGCCCCCCGGTCTTCGAGGGCCGCTGAGCCTCGGCCCCGGGATGGCACACTGACCGCATGCAACATCTGACCACCGAGCAGTTGGAGGCCGGGCTCCCCCACGTCCTGGCCTCGCCGCCCGATCAGGGTGTGGTCGAGATGGTCATCCGCCGGCCCGCCACCGGCGAGCGGGAGATCCTCGACGAAGCCGAGCTGAGCACGATCGACGGGGTGGTGGGCGACAACTGGTCCACGCGGGGCAGCTCGCTCACCGAGGATGGCGGACCCCATCCCGAGATGCAGCTCAACGTCATGAACTGCCGCGTCGCCGATCTGGTGGCCCGGACCCGGGACCGGTGGGCGCTGGCCGGTGACCAGCTCTACGTGGACCTCGACATCAGCGAGTCCAACACCCCAGCCGGCACCCGGCTCGCAATCGGGTCTGCGGTCATCGAGGTCACCGCCGAGCCACACCGGGGTTGCGCCAAGTTCACCCAGCGCTTCGGGCTCGATGCGCACCGGTTCGTGAACGCACCCGAGCACCGCCACCTCCACCTGCGCGGCATCAACGCCAAGGTGGTGCAGCCCGGCGTGGTCCGTCCGGGCGACACCATCGTCAAGCTCGGTCCCTGAGGTCGCCCGAGTCGTGCCGAAGCTGCTGGGGGTCGACACCGGCGGCACCTTCACGGATGCGGCCATCGTCGACGAGACCAGTGGGGAGCTGATCGCCAAGGCCAAGTCGCCCACCAGCCACGACGATCTCGCCGCCGGCATCGGCGCTGCCATCGACTCGGTGCTGCACTCCGCCGGCATCGGCCCCGGTGACGTCGACCTGGTGTCGCTGTCGACGACCTTGGCCACCAACGCGCTGGTCGAGGGGCGGGGACGGAGGGCCTGCCTGGTGCTGGTCGGGTTCGAGGAGGAGGCCCTCGACCGGGGCGGGCTGCAGGGTGCGCTGTCCGACGCCGAGGTCATCGTCGCCCCGGGGGGCCACGGCTCTCACGGTCACGAGCTGGCGCCGGTGGATCTCGACGCCGTGGCCCGACAGCTGGACGCAGTGGTTCAGAAGGTCGACGCGTTCGCGGTGACCGCGCAGTTCAGCGTGCGCAACCCCGCGCACGAGCTTGCCGTGCGCGACCTGATCCGCACCCGAACCGGGCTCCCGGTCACCTGCAGCCACGAGCTGTCGTCGGACCTGAACGGCCCCCGCCGGGCGCTCACCGCCCTGCTCAACGCCCGCCTGATCGCGCTGATCGACGAGCTGGTCGACGCCGCCGGGCGGATGCTGGGCGCCCGCGGCATCGAGGCTCCGGTGATGATCGTGCGGGGCAACGGCAGCCTGGTGTCGGCAGACTTCGTGAGGGACCGGCCCATCGAGACCATCCTCTCCGGGCCCGCAGCCAGCGTCATCGGCGCTGCCCATCTGGTCGGCGATGCCGATGCGTTGATCGTGGACATGGGTGGGACCACCACCGACATCGCCATCGTACGCGGGGGCCGGCCCGACGTGGATCCCCATGGCGCGGAGGTCGGAGGCCACCACACCATGGTCGAGGCAGCCAGGATGCACACCCACGGTCTCGGGGGCGACAGCGAGGTCGGCCTGCTCGACCGGCCGGGCGCGACCGTGCTCGCAGTGGGGCCCCGGCGGGTGGAGCCGCTGAGCCGCTACGCGACCGTCCAGCCCGACGTGGTGGCCGAGATGCTGTCGCGCCAACAGAGGTTCGCCAGCCCCGGGCCCCTGTCGGGCACCATCGCGATCCCTACGGCCCAACGCCGACCCGTCGAGCTCGGACGACCCGAGCGGGAGGTGCTCGGAGATCTGGGAGAGGCCCCCATGGCTGCCGACCTGCTCGCCACGAGCCAGGTCCGCCAGCGAGCGCTGCGCCGGCTCGTCGCCGGGGGGCTGGTCCGGCTGGCGGCCCTCACCCCCACAGACGCAGCCCGGGTCCTCGGCCACCAGGAGCACCTGGACGGGTCCGTGGCCCAGCAGGGGGCCGCCCTGTTCGCCCGGCGGCGGGACCGCCGCGGCGACCCCATCGCGGCCGGTGCCGAGCCCCTGGCCCTGGCGGTCCTGGAGGCAGTTGCCAGGCAGGCAGCCGAGGCCATGCTCGCCGCCAGCTTCGAGCGTGACGGCCTGCCGGGCTCGACCGCGAGCTCCCCGCTGGTCGACCGGGCCCTGAGCGGCGGCTCGGGCACGGCCCGGGTCGACATCGGCGTGGCTCTGCCGATCGTTGGCCTGGGCGCCCCTGCCGGGACCTACGTACCCGCCAGCGCGAGCCTGCTCGGGACCGCCTGCACCATCCACGGGCACGCCGATGTGGCCAACGCCATCGGCGCCGCAGTGGGGAGGGTCCGGGTGAGCCGGTCGGTGACGGTCAGCACCCCACGGCGGGGCACGTTCCTGGTCCACCTGGGCGACGAGCCCCGAAACCTGCACGACCTCGATGCGGCCCGGGCGTTGGCGCTGGAGGCGGCCGAGGCAGGGGCGCGCGCCGACGCCGACGCGGCCGGTGCCCGAGAGATCGAGGTGGAGTCCCGCTGGTCCGAGCGCACCGCCACCGTCGAGGGCCGGTCGCTGTTCGTGGAGGGACGAGCCCACGCCGACGTCACCGGCCGCCCCCGCCTGCGCGAGCACTGACGCGGTCAGGCTCGGGCCTGGCGCCAGTCCTCGGGCAGGGACACCTCCAGGATCACGGCGCCCGGGGCCGCGGGTGCCATGGCGAACAGCTCGGCCGGGGGAATGACGACGCTGTCGGCCCCACGCAGCTGCACGGTTCGCTCCCCCACCGTGAGCTCGACCTGGCCATCGAGCACGAACCGGAACAGGAGCTCGGCCTGGTGGCGCATCGGCTGACCCCGCGGGTCGAGGCGTAGGACCCGCGCGCCAGCGAGCCCGCCGGTCGCGGCCCCGATCCCGAGGTCACGCTGCAGGCCACCCGGAGCTGCTGGCTCCCACGCTGCCTCGGCCGCCACATGGCGCACGAAGCGCTGGCCGCGCCATTCCCGCTCGTGGTCGACGCTCGCGGTCGGGAGCTGCAGGTCGTGGTCGACGAAGGTGTCGTGCTCGGCTGGACAGCTCAGCTCGATCACCTCGAGACCAGGCGAGCTCTCGAGGACCCGGTGACGGATCCCGGGAGGCTGCAGCACGCAGTCCCCCGGTTCGAGCACGAAGGGTGGGCCCTGGTCCTCGTACACCACCCGGACCCAGCCCCGGTAGCAGAAGATCATCTGGAACCGGACCAGGTGATGGTGGACGTAGTCCGCCACATCACCGCCCTCGGCGATGCGGATGTGCGAGGCGATGAACCGCCCGCCCAACCGATCCGGGATCAGGTCCCGGTATCCCATCCCCGCCCGGCCCGCGCCGAAGCCAGCGCCGTCGCGGGCTCGGCTCACGACCAGCGCCGGTTTCAGCGGGGGCATGTGCAGCTCACGTCGGGGCTGGCGCAACACCACCTCGACGCCTGGGAGCGGCGAGCCGGCGACGGCCCGCTCGAGATCCTCGCGCCCCAGCGACGGTACCTGCGCCGCATCCGGGTCACGGCGCAGCCGGAGACTGACCCCGGGTCCCGACAAGTCCACCTCCCTCGGATCGTCTGCGGGCGAGATCCGATCGAGACGCAGGCCCACCGTCGAGACGAAGTGGTCGATGGCGCCGTCGAGGTCCGCGCACCCCACCACCACCTGCATCTGCGATCGGCCGGGGTCGCCCTCCATCACCCGAGCATCGCGTTCGAAGGCCGGCCTGTCGACGCGGGTCAGGGCGCGATGGCGTCGCCGGGGAGGGGGCCGTCGCCACAGAGCGCGCCCTGCAGCCGCCGCATGCCAGCCAGCCACCGGTCCACGTCGCTGGCCTTGCGTCGGACGTACTCGGCGACCTCGGGGTGGGGAAGCACCCAGAACCGCTCCTCGGCCATGGCGTCGAGGCAGGCCTGGGCCACCTGGTCGGGCTCGAGCACGCCGTCGCCGCTGGCCACACCGCCCTCCCATCCGTCGCCGGCTGCGAGCTCGGCGTCGGGGCTGTTGAGGAGGATGTTGGTGCGCACCGCCTGGGGGCACAGCACCGACACCCGGATGCCCTGATGATGGTGGGTGATGGCCAGCCATTCGGCCAGCGAGACCGCCGCGGCCTTGGTGACGGAGTAGGCCATCGAACCGATCTGTGTGAGCAACCCGGCCGCGCTCGCGGTGTTGAGGAGGTAGCCGCCGCCGTTGGCGATCATCTGGGGCAGGACGGCCCGAGCCGCGTAGACGTGGGACATCACGTGCACCTCCCACATCTGCTGGATCCGCTCGTTGCTGTCCTCCAGCCCGGCGGTGGTGACGTACCCCGCGTTGGAGACGAACAGGCCGATGGGCCCGTGCGCCTGCTCGGTCCGATCGACCAGAGCCACGATCGCGGCCTCGTCGCGCACGTCGAGCGCCGCGGGGGTGCCACCGACTCGCTCGGCGACTCTGGCGGCCTGATCGGCGTCGATGTCGGCCACCACCACGTGGCTGGCCCCGGCGTCTGCCGCTGCCACCGCCAGGGCCTCACCGATGCCCGAACCCGCCCCCGTCACCACCACCACCCGCTGCTCCAGCTCCATGTCCGGACCCTACTGCCGCAACGGAGGGCGGCGGACGGTGGCGCAATGGGGGGCCGGGGCCGCTAGGATGGGGTCACGGCGCTGCGGGGTCACACCCGCGGGGCCACACGCACACCGTGCCCGATAGGCCACATGCGTGCACGCCGCGGCGGGCGAGCGCTGGCGACCGGGGAGAGACGCAGCCCGGAGGAGAGCGTCGTAGCTACCAACAGCCAAACCATGGCACTGACGTCCGACGAGTTCGAGCGGATGGTGCAGGCCCATCTCGACGAACGGGCGGACGACGAGACCATCGCCTTCCTGCGCGCCCACGAACACGCCTGGGTCGACACCCTCCTGCGTCTGCTCGACCGGACCGAGGATGCCTTCGACCGGGCCAAGCGGGAGTTGCGCGGCGGTGTCCGGGCGGTGGTCCTCGACGACCTCGACCGAGAGTGCAACCGCATCGACAACGTGCTCACCGAGCTCATCGGCCCCCCGCCCGAGCCCCAGGCCGCGCCGGCACCGCAGCTGGAGGTGGGCATCCCCCAGCTGCAGCTCTCGTGGACCGACGGGCGGCTGGTGGCGTGGGCTGCGGGCCTGAACACCGACGCCGAGTCCCACGAGCAGGTGCTCCAGCGGCTCCGCGACCACGGCGGTGGCGCCATCGGCTGGGAGCCCCGCGACGACATCAAGATCCCGGGCGGGCGGGCCGCACCCACCGTGTCGGCGCCGCTGGCATCGGCGCTCGGTTGGGTGGTGGCGCTGGGGTCGCACCGGCGAGACGAGTCCCTCGGCGTCTCCGCCATCTGGATGGCCCTGGCCACCGCAGCCGCGGTCGAGCTCGTTGCGCAGGGCCGAGTGGTGCCCCAGTTGGTGCAGTTCCGGGGCGGTCGCAAGTCCAACGACGGCCAAGCCACCTTCTCCGTGCGCTGGCAGCCTGCGCTCATCGACCCCACCGCCCTGAGCGGGTTGGTCGATGCCGTTCCGGGCACCGCGATGGCAAGCCTGCAGGACCAGGATCGTCGCAAGTTCGCAGCATCGGTGATCACCGACCTGGTCGACTCCATCGTTCGTACCGCCGCCGGTCAGCTCGAGTTCCCGGCACCCCCACCGCAGCCCACGTCCCGATCCGAGGTGGGCGAGGCCATCCTCTGCCGTCTCGACGGCAGCGCTTTCAAGGCCCCGACCCGCATCGGGGCCGAGGTGGTCCGCAAGCTGGCCCAGTGGGCCGAGCCCGTGCGAGGCACCAACGATCTCCGGCTCGTCATCCAGCTCGACCCCCCCGACGAGGCCGGCGCCTGGCACGCTGCGGTCCTCGTCCCTTCGGACAAGGGCGGGGTCGAGCCCGTGGAGGTGACCCTGGCGACCGGGTCCGGCTCCCGGGCCAAGGCCGTCCGGGCCCAGCTGGCC